>JAFAOB010000119.1 GCA_019238055.1 Alphaproteobacteria bacterium | reverse complement strand
GGATTGCTGTGTACGCTTCGCCGGGGTCGTCACCTTCCCCGACGCAACACTCGCTACCGGGCGATGCGCTACCATCCTACCCGGGCCGGACTTGCACCGGCTGGAACGCGCCAGCTTCGCCTGGCGCACTGAAAACCGCCTCTTAGTCTCGACACCCGAGACGAGTGGCTTCATCAGCTCGTCTTCGATCGTAACCTCATAAGGCGATCTCGCGCGTTCCCCTCGCGGCGTGCAGAGATAGCGGCCTGGTGCCAATTTCTTCAGATGATAAATAGCGTCGGCACTCGTTTGGAGGCCGACAAAGATGTTGGACGTGTGCTCAGGATCATCGAGCCGCTTGCAGCGCCGGTAGAGCCGGTCGATCAGTGCCCGTTCCTCGCCGGTCAGAAGCAACCAACGTTCGCCGAATTCTTGTTGACCATACTCGAGTGCTCGCCGCCCATCGGCCCATGGGTCGTCTGGAATCTCACCAGTGGGGGCATCGGCGACGCAAATTTGCTTGTTGGGCGCCTTGGTGAAGAATTGCAGGGCGGTATAGTTCGTTGCTTCATCGAAGACCTGGTACGATTTGAAATCGATCCAGCGGTCGAGATGGCGACCCTTTGCTATCAGCCTTCTCAGCCCCTCCCCGTATTCGTTGGTGGTCCATAGGCTCGGGGCGATAAAGCCCAATCGTCTACACTCATTAAGAAGCAATATGCCCTTCTCTATAAAAGGAAGATAAAGGTCGAAATTTCCCGTTTGAGTACTGGCGTAGGGCTTAACGTGCGCCTCGGGCCTGCCATCGCGGAGGAAGCTCGCCATATCAGCATGCACGACCCGGAAATTCTGGAGCTTCACATAGGGCGGATTGCCAACCACAACGTCAAAACCACCTTGCGCGAAGACCTTCGGAAACGCTTCTTCCCAATTAAAAGCGTTCACCCGTTCCTTTTCATTTTCATCATACAGCGGGAGATCGACATAGCCCTTGAAAAAATCTGAGCCTATTAAGCTATTGCCTTGGCGCACATTCTGGTCAAGCGCGGACAACGGTTTGTCGCCGCGCGCCGTATGCAGCCACAGCGCGAGCTGCGCGATTTCCGCCGACGCTGGGTTGATATCGACGCCATAGATGTTATCCCGTAGAATCTCTGCTATTAGCGTAGCGTCGTTGTCATCTCGCACCATGCCCCTGGGTAGCTCGCGCCGCAGCTGCCGGCGGAAGCCCTGTACTTCATGCCATGCGTCAAGAAGATATCTGAGAGCGGTAATTAAGAACGCGCCCGAACCGCAGGCTGGATCGAGCACTGTTAACGACTTTAGGCGCGCCGCATATGCGTCGAGAGTCTCCAAACTTGGATTACTATCATCCGACCATCCACATTCACGTTTGATCTCGGCTAAGCGCGGACCAAGAGTTTCATCAACGATACGCTGGACAACCCACTCCGGGGTATAACAGACGCCGTCGCGTTTGCGTTTGCTCAGCTTGTTGATCGAAGGGCGACCATCTGCCTCGGCTCGAGAATTTCCAGTTCCGTAATCGACTGCTCGAAGATGCGCCCTAGCGTGTAGAGCCCGAGGCTTTTCGATGGCTCACGGTCGAATGCGCGCTCGCCGTCAGTTCGACCAAGATCCGAGGCGTAATTGTAGGAAGCGCAAAGGTAAAGCAACGTTTCTTTATAAGTATATAAACTAGCCTCGTTGCTACCCTGCATATGCTGGCAAAACACCGAGTTTGGGACATGCAGCCGTTCAAGATCGTCATCTTGGGCGAAGAGACCCCCATTGAACTGATTGATCACTTTGCCGCCGAAAGCATGTCCCTCGTTCATAGCCCTAAACAGTCTTAAGATCTCCTGCTAGATATTCGCGCCATCTGGGTCGAAATAGGGGTCCGTGCTACGCGCTATGAGAAACTCTTGGAACAGCTTTGGCGGGAAAGCGAGCGCCTGCCCCATGTCTTCGCAGAAAAAGATGAATATACAGCGATCGAGAATCTTTTGAGCTAGACGAACTAACCGACCATTCGTCCCCGGGTATCGTGAGGTCGCGGGTCCGTTCTTCGCGAGCAACTCAGTGTAGAGCTTCTCGCGGAAGTTTCGATACTCTTCGTAGAAGCTGTTCTCTAGTTCGCGGTCTTTAAACCGCTGGAGGGCGATCAACCCCAGCAGCGCGGAGCGGCCAGTCGTCGCAATCAGAGTTTCTCGATGAAATACCTTCCGGAACAGGAACCGATCGAACCGCGCCGCCTCCGTATTGGCAATGAGGCTTGGCCCTTTCAGGAGGTCCGTCGCGCGGATCGTAAAGTGCAACGATTGGTTGTAACCCTTATCGAACCAATAGAGCCAAAACTCGTTCATGTCGCTCACGATCCCCCAGGTCGGGAGGATCGGATCGGTCGGGAAGAACCCGCGGCGCGCGTAGCTCAAATAATCCAAGCATTGCCGGATGGGTGACCTGTTGTTGCCTTTGCGCCGCTGCGGAGCGTCGAGATCGGAGCGAATATCCTTGAACTCGCAGAGGACCTGCGGGACCGCATTGTTGCTCTCTTTCGAAAAGAACCCAATAGCGCAATCTGCTGCGCCGGTTCCGCCCCTCTCCCCGGCCCCTGGGATAGGGAATTTTGGCCAAAGGGTGAATGTGCCTGCCTCTGAGCCGCTCTGGCCGGCCTGTTCGTAACCCCACGTATCGTGGAAGAACTCCTCGATAAACGCAGCCTCGGAGGAGGTTTCACGGAGATCCTTGCGCGACGACCATCGCCATAGACGTTCGTCGAGGGCTTGCTCTTCCAGAGAGTCCTGGTAGGCGGCATATTCCAGACCCCACACGGAGCGGAGGAATACCTTGGAGATGAAGGAGCTAAACAGTTCGACCATTGGGTAAGATAATAGGACAGATTCTTTCCATCCGGTATATATACGCAGGCTGGGTCGATTGCCGACTTCCTACCGGAGGACGAAGCGGCGGCGTTACGAACGTCGTTTCATCGCGAACTCGACCGGCTTTATGCGCTGACACCGACGACTGCCGGCTGAGCGGGTCCGCCCATTTTCGGCTTGTCAACCAGACGGCCTCTCGGCCCATCTGCACCCCGCGCATTTGGGAGCAGTGACCGCGTTTTTCCCTTTTGGAGTCCCAGAGACGAGCAAGCCGATGACCAGTCCCGA
Source organism: Alphaproteobacteria bacterium (assembly GCA_019238055.1). GTDB lineage: Bacteria > Pseudomonadota > Alphaproteobacteria > ATCC43930 > CGMCC-115725 > AP-15. The sequence continues at coordinate 799 of JAFAOB010000119.1, read as the reverse complement.
AACCGACGAAAACGAACTGTTTCTGATGGTCAACTTGACACCGCGGCTCACCGGCTTGCCCATGACCGTTTGGGTGCGGCCCGAAAGCGGCCTGCCGCACGATGTCCGCATCAAGGTTAACATGGCGCATGGGCGCAGCATGTCGATCAGCAACACGGCGGTCGTTGCGGTTCGCCCGGTGCCGCTGCTCATGACCGGGCAATTGTCGCCAAACGATCTGACCAAGGTGAGTGATTGGATCAGGCTCAACGAAGCGGCGATCGTCGATTACTGGAACTTCACAATCGATACCGACGAATTCCTTGCTCGGCTGCAAAAACTGCCGCCTTGACGGCGGCTCAGCACGCCATCGCCATCGTCTCGCCAACAAGGCGATTTATGATCCGTTGCGCGTGAAGTAATTCGACCAGGCGGTGACGAATGATCAAAGACTCTGTTGAGTGCGTGTTCGTCGAGTTGTTGCGGCACTGCGGCGAGGTGTTGGGTGCCCGGTAAATTCTCTTGCTGTTCACCAGTTTCGATAACGCAGTGCCGGAAATGTTCGGGAGCCGCCTGATCTCAGCCCTGATAAAACAGGCGGAACAGGAGAGCCTACTCGCCGCCGGTAATGCGTGGCCCGACGCTCCGCTGGGGGGCTTGGCCGGCCTTAAAACCCGCGAGCGGTTTCGTTAAGATGCCGGCGAGTGTGGCGCGAAAACCGCGCCGATTTTTTGCAGGAAGCGCCGATGCCAGCGTATCAGTACATTTATGTGATGAAGGATCTCGGCAAGACCTATCCCGGCGGCCGCGAGGTGCTGAA
>JAFAOB010000437.1 GCA_019238055.1 Alphaproteobacteria bacterium | reverse complement strand
TGTTCCGTAAAGAACGACAAACTGAGCCTCACTGAGGCCCTTTTGAAACTGAACCTTGTTGCGCACCATCGCTCAAAACCGCAGAAACGGTCGTATGTTCCTGTTATGTACCATACGGCGACGGCTGAGGATAGTTGGTAATCAGGTTTATTTTTTCGTAGCCCATGCGACTGACAGGTTGAGAAAATAGGTCATAGTAGCGATAAATCAATCTTAGAGCTAAAAGGTTTCTTGCTATCTAGCGCAATAGGATGCCACTCATAGATTTCTGACTTACCTTAACGGGCATCTCGAAATGACAATTCCCGCAATCCGATTTCTTCCCACGCTCCTCCGCTGAGGCGGCAGGGATGGAGGGAGGCCCTCTATCCGGCGGCGGCGACAGCTTCGGGGATTGCGTCGGGGTTGGCGGGGGCCATGATGTGGGCGCCGGCGACGCCGGGGATCGCGGACAATTCGCCCAACAGCTCGGCGCAGATGGTAATGCCTTCGCGGCGGGGGTCGGCGGCCTGGTCGAGGCGCTCGATCAAGGCGTCGGGGATGATCGTGCCGTAGAGCCGCTGGCGCATCCAGCGCGCCGAGCGCGCCGAGGCCAAGGGTGCGATCCCGATCAGCACCTTCAGCTGCTCGGTCAATCCCAGCTCGTCCAATCTCCGGGTCCAGCGCCGCACGATGCCCAAATCCATGCAGAATTGGGTCTGCAGAAAGCGGGCGCCAGCATCGGCCTTGGCAACGAGATCCTTCGGAAACCACTCGGCCGGCGGGTCGAATGGTAAAGCGGCGGCGCCGAGAAAAAGCGCGGTCGGTCCGCTGACGAGCGCGCCGGAGGCGAGCCGGCGCTCGTGCGAGAGCCGATGTGCCAGCGCCAATAACCCCGTCGAATCGAGATCGAAGACCGGTTTTGCGTCGGGCTGATCGCCCGCTTTCGGGTCATCCCCGGTGACGACCAACAGATTGCGAATGCCAAACGCCAAGGCGCCCAGCAGATCGGATTGCAAGGCCAGGCGATTGCGGTCGCGGCAGGTCATCTGCAGGATCGGCTCGACACCGTTCTCGATCAGGATGCGCGCGGCGGCGAGGCTCGAAAGATGGGCTCTGGCCCCGGCGCCGTCGGTCACGTTGACCGCGGTTACGAGACCCTTGAGCGGTGCCGCGCGCTTGACGACCTCTTGCGCGTCGCTCGATACCGGCGGCACCAGCTCGGCGGTGATCGTAAAATGACCGCTCTGCAGTCGGTGCGCCAGTTCGCTCATATCCTCCCCAGTCCCGGCTGCCGGTATCGCCATCGTATTTGCGTCGTTTGGGCCGGGAGCGGTCAGCCGCGGCGTTCCCAGCCGGCGGCCTTCTGCTGCCAATAGGTCAGCTCGTGGCCGGCCTCGCGGGCGCGGCGCCAGCGCTCGCGCGCCGCCGCAACAGCACTCTCGTCGTTGCCGTCAAAGATGTCGGCGCAGCGCGAAAACGATGATAAATCGCCGGGCTCGACCCCGTCGACCAGTACCAGCATCGTCGCCCGGTTCGGGTTTTCGTCGCGGTCGGTCAGCCAGATCGGCTGCGCCGCGGGGTTGCCGTCGCGGGTTGAACCATGCGGCAAAAAGCTCGCTTCCTCGTAGGTCCACAGCAGGGCGTCGAGCTGCGCCACCCGCTCGGCCGAACCGGCGCGCACGACAATCACAAAACCCTGCTCGCGCGCCCGCTCGAGCAGCTTGGGCAAGGCTCGTTCGAGCGGTGTCGACAGCAGATGATAAAAACCGACGTTAGCCATGCCAGCGCTCAGCCCAAGTCGATGCTATCAGCTTTGCGCTCTCGATGCCGCTCAAGCCAGTTCCACGCCTTTTCTGGCAGAACCCCATCAAATCGCTTTATTTCTGAGACTATCAACCGATCTCCACGCGACAGAAGCTCTTCAAGATCATCGACCACCTGTCGTGGTGATTTATCAGTCTCGATGATCCATGTTGATTTGAGATGGTGCCACCAGCGACCCTGCCGTTTTATTTCTTCATAAAGGTCGTCGTAATCTCGATCCCAGTCTCTAAGATCATAGGATATCTGAAGTAGCATAAATGTTATCCTTCGGTCCTCGGTCTCTCCGCCTCATCCCCCACACCGGTATGTTCTATGCCCGCCTCGTCGTCTCCGATCGGACCAATGCGGCTTCGTATCCTCTGTGCAACCGCCTTAGATGATCTCCGTTCCAAGACCCATCTGATCCCGAAAACACTCCCACCAAACAAGCGATGATCGTGGCGATCAAAAAGCTTTCGAATACGCGATCAGAATGGATATCGACGGTCGTCAGGGTAACGGTCAAGCTAATGCCCACCGAAAACCCGAATATCAGAAAGCCGAATGATTCAGCAGCGTGCAGCGCAGCACATTCCAGCTGATCCAACTCCTCGCTGCTCACTTCATAAACATCAAGCTCGGCGATCGGATGGCGCCGAACTGGAATGCGATCATGAGCGCCGCGCACCATTGGCCATCAGGCGCTCACCGGTCCTTCTCGTAATAGGTCGCGACAAAGCGGTCGAGCAGGCGCACGCCAAACGCCGTCGCTCCCTTGGGCACAGTCGGCGCATCCTTGCTCGACCACGCCATTCCGGCGATGTCGAGATGGGCCCAGGGCACGTTGTTGACAAAGCGCTGCAGAAATTGCGCCGCGACGATGCTGCCCGCGGCCCGGCCGCCGCCGATATTTTTGACATCGGCGGCGTCGCTGTCGATGTCGCGGTCATAGGCCTCGGCGAGCGGCATGCGCCACAATTCCTCGCCAACCGCCCTGCCGGCTTCGATCAGGCGCGCGGCCAATTGCTCGTCATTGGCATAGAGCCCGGCATGATGATGGCCGAGTGCGACGATGATGGCACCGGTCAAGGTTGCGAGATCGATCATGAATTGCGGCTTGAACCGATCCTGGCAGTACCACATCGCGTCGGCCAGCACGAGGCGGCCTTCGGCATCGGTGTTCAACACCTCGATGGTCTGACCCGACATCGAGGTCACGATATCGCCGGGCCGCTGCGCCGTGCCGGAGGGCATGTTCTCGACGAGACCAACGACCCCGACCGCGTTGACCTTGGCTTGGCGCGCAGCCAAGAGCCGCATCAGGCCGATCACCACAGCCGAGCCGGCCATGTCCCATTTCATCTCGCCCATGCCCGCGGCGGGCTTGATCGAGATGCCGCCGGTATCAAAGGTCACCCCCTTGCCGATAAAGGCGAGCGGTGCGGATTGCCGATCGCCGGCGCCGCGCCATTGCATGACAACGAGCTGCGGGGCGCGGGCGCTGCCCTGGGCGACGCCGAGCAGCGCGCCCATGCCGAGCTCGCGCATTGCCGGCTCGTCGAGCACTTCGACCTCGACGCCAAACTGCTCGAGCGTGCGAGCCTCTGCCGCCAGAGTCTCGGGATAGATCACATTGCCCGGCTCAGACACGAGATCGCGGGTAAAAGCAATCGCCTCGACCGCCTTTTCGAGCAGGTTGTAAGCCCGCTGCGCTGCGCTCGGCGCATCGCTCATGATCGTCAGCTGCGCCAAAGAGGGCTTTTTTTCGGGCTTCTCTTTGGTTTTGTAACGGTCGAAGCGATAGGAGCGCAGCTGCGCCCCAAACGCGACCGCGGCGGCTGCATCCGCGATGGCGGCCGGCACCCCTTCCACCCGATCGACGATGATCGTCACCTCGCTCTCGCCGGCACTGTTCAAATGAGCGGCGACCGCCCCGCCCAGCTCTTCGAAAACCCGCGAATTCGCCTGCTCGGGCTTGCCGAGACCGGTCAGAACGATGCGGCTCAGCGGCAGCCGGGCGGGCGCAACAATCGGCAGCAATTCGCCTTTTTTGCCATTGAACCGCGCCGCACCCGCCAGCGCCCGGGTGATCGCCCCGTCTGTTGCCTCATCAAGCCGGCGCACCACGGCGCTTGGCACGCAGTCTTCCCAGATGCCGGCGACGGCAGCGCCGGAGCGGGGCAATTCCTGCCCGGCAAAGCGAATTTTCATCACGATCACCTCAAACGATCGCCGCGAGCGGAGAGGAGTGGCCCGCGGCTACATTTGCTACATATATTTGGCCATGCCGATGAGCGCCAGAGCGGGTTGGTCGATCGCACGCCGGCGCTTGTTACCATGGCGATACTATCTGTTGCCCGACCTCCAATCGAAACGTGAACTCGAGGTCAGCGACCAGGATCGATCGCCGGGCGCGGCAAAAGCACGGCGCTCGTCGCATGGTCTGATATGGCGAGATAGAGCTTATAGGATTGGATGACGACGCCGTTTTTCTTCCGGTCGGCTGTCCCGATCTGCTCGGCGGCAGGCCAGATCGGCGTCGCATGGTCTTCGGGTACGACCAGGATGGCCTTCATGCCGTCAACCTTGGGTGCCGGCAGGTCGAAGCTGGCCCAGCGTGGCCCGATCGCGACAACCAGCACGGCTGGCGGCAGTTCGCGGGCTAATTCGGCGGCGACACCGTAATTGTCGGCGGCGACAAACCCGGCGCTGGTGCCGTGGTGCGCCTTTTCGACCGCTGCGGCAAGACCAGGCCATCCATCCAGCTGCAAGGCGATCGGATCGCGTTTGGCCGGCAATGGCAATGGTGCAAAGATCGCCTGCGCATAGACCGCACCGGTCATCATGAGGCCGAGGGCAATCGCCGGCAGGCGAAGACGCTGCCAGAAGCGGCCGCTCAGCCCTGCTGTCGCAACCGCGGCAGCCGGATAGCAGACGGCCGGCCAGTTCGGCTGAACCCGATCGCCGATCGCATGCTGAAAAAACACCAGCGTCGGCACGATCCCGAGAAGTGCGAGGAGGCTGCACGCCGGATCGCGGTATCGCCAAGCCGATCGCGCGGCGCGGACTGTTCCCGCGACAAAAAATAAGAAAACGAGCGGCGTGGCGATGGCAGTCTGGCCGGCGAAGAGTTCGAGCAGGTATTGCGGCGCCCGCTGCGGCGACCAGTCGGCGGCCCGGCTTCCTTGCCGCACAAAACTGATCCAGTCATGACTCGCATTCCACCACAAAACCGGTATCAGCGTGAGCAGCGCCAAGGCGGCGGCGGCATAGGGCTCGCCACGGCGCAACCAAACCCGTCCCGCCAGCACCAGCCACAGCCCAATGCTGAGAACAGGTAGGGCGGCGGTGTACTTGCTCGCAATGGCGAGCCCGGCGAACAGACCCACTGCGAGCCACCACGCACCCGAGCCGCCGGCGATGATTCGCGCCATCGCCCACAGACAGAGTGTCCAAAACAGCAATAGCGGCGAATCGGGGGTGACGATGATCGCGCCGACACCGACCGCGAGTGTCGCATTCAGCAGCGACGCCGCGATGACCCCGGCGCTGCGGCCGGGCAGCAAGCGTTCCGCGGCATCCCACAGCAGGAACGAACCAAGCGCCGCCGCAAGCGGTCCGAGAAGCCGGATCCCGAGCGCGGTGTCACCGACAGCCCATGTCCCGGCCCGGATCCAGAGCGCGATCATCGGGGGATGGTCGACATATCCAGGCGCCAAGGCGCGCGACCACACCCAGTAATAAGCCTCGTCGGGCGCCAGCGGCAGTGCTGCGGCGAGCGCCAGCCGCAACATCGTCAGGAGTGCCAGCGCAAGAATCGGTGTGGCAATCCGCCATCCGGGACCGATACCGGTCCGGATGGAACGAGCGCGAGCGGCGCCGGCGAGGCTCGGCGATTCGATTTCACAGGGCGTGTGGGACCGTTCGTGGAGCGTGCGCCGCCCCAAGACTCCGAACTTTAAAGGCGTTTTCAGCTGGCTCTCTTCCGTCCGGAGACTGATTGACAGCGCAGATTATCGCCGCCCGGCTTGAGGCAAACGGATTTTTTACGCGCGTGCATGGCAGCGAGCCGTCAGCTCTGTCGGCCGGTCACTCGGGCACGCATGCCTCTGGCCGGCTGCCGGCCGCCCGCTCTATGATCCGCGGCCGATGACCAGCCTCACCCGCTACATCTTGAGACAATGCTTCGGCATCATGATTTTCGTCACGGCTGCATTGAGCGCTGCAGTTTGGCTCGCCCAGTCGCTTCCGCTGATTGATCTGATCGTCAATCGCGGGCTGTCGCTCGATCTGTTCCTTTACCTGGCGGTACTGATTTTGCCGCGCTTTATCGACATCGTGCTGCCGATCGGTCTGTTTATCGCGGTGCTGATGACATTTAATCGACTCACCAGCGAAAGCGAGATCATCGTGATGCGGGCGGCGGGATTGGGTCCGATGCGGCTGGCCCGTCCGGTCCTGCTTCTCGCTGCGATCGCCTTTGCCATTTTGATGAGCTTTTCGCTCTATTTCCTTCCGGTGACGAGCCAAGCCTTCAAGGATCTGCAATTTGAAATCCGCAACCGGTTTGTCTCAAGTCTGATCCAGGAAGGAACATTCACGACGATATCGGACAAGCTCACGCTTTACATTCGCAACCGCGATGCCAATGGCGATGCTGTGGGGCTGCTGATCAACGACAACCGCGATCCGCTAAAACCGGTCACGATTCTTGCCGAGCGGGCTGCTTTTGTCGATACACCGGACGGTTCGCGAATCATCATGCTGAACGGCAGTCGTCAACAATTCGACCCGCAATCCCGCAAGCTCTCGGTCCTGACCTTCGAACGCTACACGCTCGACCTTGGCAGTCTGCAAGACGCGCCAGTCGTGCGATTTCGCGGGGCCGAAGAGCGATTTCTCGGTGAGCTGATGTTCCCGTCAACCCAAGACCAGGTGATCCGGCGAAGCTTTATCATGGAGGCGCATCAACGATTATTGATCCCGCTTTCGGTACTCAGTTTTTCGATTATCCCGCTCGCCTGCCTGCTCCCCGGCGAATTCAGCCGGCGGGGCCAGGCCAAACGCGTTATGGTGGCGGTCGGGGCGGCCTTTCTCTTTCAGATCTCGAGCCTCGGCGTCAACGATCTCGCAGCCCGATTCCAACAGGCAATTCCACTGATGTATGTGGCTGACCTGTTTCCGTTTGTGATCGGCATGATGATCCTGATGCATCGTGGGATTCGCCTTGGCGTGCGCTGGCCGGTTCACGCCACGGTCCGTGCGAGCTGATTCGCGGTTCCGGCTCCAGAGAGCCCGGCGTGCATCTCGGAAAAACCCTATCCGGCTACATCGCTCGCCATTTTTTCGTTTGGTTCTGCGGCGTTTTCGGCGTGATGGCGCTGATCACGTTTCTGGCCGATTACATCGAGCTGATTCGCCGCGGTGGAACCAAGGTGCAGGCGACATTGGAGCTGCTGTTCGAAATGGCGGCGCTGCAATCGCCTCAGACTGCGCAAGAAGTGCTGCCCTTTGCCGTGCTGTTTGGAACGATGTTCGCGTTCTGGCGGATGACGCGCAATAACGAGCTTGTAATCGTAAGAGCGGCTGGGGTCTCGGTTTGGCAATTTTTGACGCCGGCGGTATTGGTCGCGCTGATGATCGGGATTGTTGCGGTGACAATCTTCA
>JAFAOB010000400.1 GCA_019238055.1 Alphaproteobacteria bacterium | reverse complement strand
CGCGCCGCGGCCGCCAGTGCCTCGGGTCCACCGAGGCGCTCGATGGTACGGTTCCAGTCGTCGGTCAGCAGCAAATCGGGAGTCATCCCATGGTTGAATCCGGGATGCTTCCGCGATGCAAGCCAAATTTTTAGCGCCTATGGGCAGCAGCCGGTGACCCGTACACGGCATTAACCATCATGTCATTCAATTGTTATTTGACAATAAGAGACATTTTTCGCATCATAGTTTGTTGAAAATTGGTCAAGTAAAGCTTCGGTGGCGCGATGATGCGGAAACTCTTCGGCACTGACGGGATCCGCGGCACCGCAAATATCGAGCCGATGACGCCGGAAACCGCGCTCAAAGTCGCCATGGCGGTCGGCCAATGTTTCAAAAATGGGGCGCACAAGCACCTCGTCGTGATCGGCAAGGACACTCGACTTTCTGGTTACATGCTCGAACCGGCGCTGACCGCCGGATTTGTTACGATGGGTATGGATGTCGTGCTGGTCGGGCCGTTGCCGACCCCGGCGATCGCGATGCTGACCCGCAGCCTGCGCGCCGATCTCGGCGTCGTCTTGTCCGCCTCGCATAACCCGTACGGCGATAACGGCATCAAATTATTCGGGCGAGACGGCTACAAGCTGTCGGACGAGATCGAGCAAAAGATCGAGAACGCGCTGGCCAAAGGGCCGAACCGGCGGGCGAGCCCGGGGGAGTTGGGCAGGGTCAAGCGGCTCGACGATGCCGGGGGCCGCTATATCGAGTTTGTCAAACAGAGCTTTCCGCGCGGCTTGCGGCTCGACGGCCTGCGTATCGTTGTCGATTGCGCGCATGGCGCCGCCTACAAAGTCGCACCGACCGTGTTCTGGGAATTGGGAGCGGAGGTTTTTTCGCTCGGCGTCAGCCCCGACGGCCTCAATATCAACCGCGAATGCGGCGCCCTGTCGCCCGACCAAATGCGGCGCGAGGTGCTTGCGCGGCGCGCCGATATCGGCATCGCGCTCGATGGTGACGCGGATCGATTGATCGTCGCCGACGAGCATGGGACGATCCTCGACGGCGATCAGCTGATGGCCTTGATCGCAACCGGGCTGTCGCGCAGCGGTAGGCTCGCCGGTGGCGCGCTGGTCGCGACCGTGATGTCCAATCTCGGCCTCGAACGCTACCTCGCCGAACAACAGATCGGCCTGCACCGCACTGCCGTCGGCGACCGGTATGTCGTCGAGAAAATGCGCAGCCTCGGCTGCAATCTCGGTGGCGAGCAGTCGGGCCATATCATCCTCGCCGATTACGCCACCACCGGTGACGGCCTGATTGCGGCCCTGCAGGTATTGGCTTCGATCGTCGAAACCGGGCGCCCGGCCAGCGCGGTGTGCCGGCTGTTCACGCCGGTGCCGCAATACGCAAAAAGCGTGCGATACGGCGAGCTGATGCCACTTGAGTTGTCTACCGTTCAGCGCGCGATCGGTGAGGGCGAGGTGCGGCTTGGTGCCACTGGCCGCCTTGTCGTCCGGCCATCGGGTACCGAGCCGATGATCCGGGTCATGGCGGAAGGCGAAGATGAGGAATTAGTGGCCTCTGTCGTCGACGAACTCTGTGCGATGATCCACAGCACGGCAGCGAACGGCAACGAGATTCCGCAGGCGGCAGAATAGTGCACGGACGAGTCCTAATCGTCGCCGGTTCCGATTCTGGCGGCGGTGCCGGCATCCAAGCCGACATCAAGGCGGTGACGATGCTCGACGCCTATGCGGCGACAGCCATCACCGCGCTAACCGCGCAAAATACCGAGGGCGTTTTTGCGGTCTTGCCGGTCGCGCCGGACTTTATCCGGAAACAGATCGAGGTCGTGCTCGACGACATCGGTGCCGACGCGATCAAGACCGGGATGCTGCATGACAGCGCCGTCATCGAAACCCTAGCTGCGGTTTTGCGTGAGCGGGCGGGGGAGACGCCGCTTGTTGTCGATCCGGTCATGGCAGCAAAAGGCGGCGCCCGTTTGATCGATCCCGATGCGATCGAGGCGCTGAAAACTCGGCTGATCGGGCGGGCAGCGGTGCTGACACCGAACCTGCCGGAAGCCGAGATCCTCTGCGGCAGGACAATCGCCGATGTCGCCGCGATGCGTGCCGCCGGCCAAGACCTGCTGCAGCTCGGCTGCCGCGCCGTATTGGTCAAGGGTGGTCATCTTCCCGGCGAAACCGTCACCGATGTCCTGGTCACCGCCGGTGGCGGCAGAGTGTGGGAAAGCCCCCGGATCCCTTCCCGCCACACGCACGGCACCGGCTGTACCCTGGCTTCGGCGATCGCCGCTAGTCTCGCCCAAGGTCTCACGGTCGAAGACGCCGTCGAGCGCGCTCGCGACTATGTCCATCGAGCGATCGCTACCGCCCCCGGCTTTGGCCGCGGCCACGGCCCGCTCGATCACGCCCACCCGCTGCACCGCCATGAGATGGCTCGGCAGTGATGCGCATCCCGCTCTACCAAATCGACGCTTTTACCGACCGGCCGTTTACCGGCAATCCGGCGGCGGTATGCCCGCTCGACGCCTGGTTGCCCGACGCGCTGATGCAGGCGATCGCGGCCGAAAACAACCTTTCGGAAACCGCGTTTTTTTGTCGCCGAAGACGATGCCTGGCGCTTGCGCTGGTTCACGCCCGCGACCGAAGTCGATCTGTGCGGTCATGCAACGCTTGCTGCCGGCCATGTGATCTTCTGTTTTCTGGCTTCCGATCGCGACCATATCGTGTTCCGCACGCAAAAGGCGGGCGATCTCGTCGTGTCACGACAGGACGAGTTGCTGGCGCTCGACTTTCCATCGCGTCCGCCTGCCCGTTGCGCGGCACCGCCCGGATTGGCCGCTGCTCTGGGATACGAGCCGATCGCAGTGCTCGCCGCCCGCGACTATGTCGCGGTCTATGAGAATCCCGATCGGATTATTGCGCTTACGCCCGATTTCGCCGGACTGGCAAAGCTCGATCGGGCTGTCATCGTCACCGCGCCGGGGCGGGATGGGGTCGATTTCGTCTCGCGCTTTTTCGCGCCGGCGCTGGGGGTCGATGAAGACCCTGTAACGGGATCGGCGCATTGCAGCCTGATCCCGTACTGGGCCGAGAAGCTCGGCCGAAACCGGTTGCAGGCCCGCCAATTGTCGCGCCGCGGCGGCAGCCTTGTCTGCGAATTGCACGGCGATCGCGTCACGATCGCCGGCCGCACCATCCTCTATCTCACCGGAACGATCGAAATCTGAGCCGGTCGGCTTCCGTCACGACGATCGCATTTTGTCCAGACCGGGTATCGGCTCCCTCGCCCCGCCTGCGGGGAGAGGGTCGGGGTGAGGGGCAAACCGCGGAGCAGAAGGATTACCGCGTTGCGGGGCAAGGACCAAAGGCGCACAGAGCGCGCGCGATCGTTGCGGCGCGCGTCCACGAAGGCGGAATTGGCGTTGTGGACACACATTCGCGGCCGGCAACTGGGCGGCTTCAAATTCGTCCGCCAGGAATCCATCGGTCGGTACTATGTCGACTTTCTCTATCGCGACCGGCATTTGATTGTTGAGCTTGACGGCGGCCAACATTCGGAAAGTACCCAAGACAGGCAGCGTGACACCGAGTTGTGCGTCCTCGGTTATCGCGTGATCCGGATCTGGAATAACGATGTCATCGATAATCTCGATGGGGTTCTCCAAATGCTCCTGTCCGAACTCGAAAAACGGCCTCTCACCCCATCCCTCTCCCCGCAGGCGGGGCGAGGGAGATAATCGATGCGCAATTGAGGGTGCACACAAATTTGTCTGAGTCGACCATATGGGAGGGAATGCCATGCTGCGGATTTTGTCTCTGACCTTGTTTCTCGCGCTCGCCTCCGCGACGTCTGTGCTGGCGCAGACGGCCGCATCGATTCAAAAGCTCGACGACGCGTGGTCCGATGCATTCAACAAGGGCGATGCCGCGGCCGTTGCGGCGATGTATGCCGAGGATGCTTACCTGCTGCCGCCGGGCCATGATATCGTTAAAGGCCGTGCTGCAATTGAAGCCTTTTGGAAGGACGCGTCACAGCAACTCGGCAATGGCAAACTCGTTGTCGTCGATGTTGCACCGCTCGGCCCGCGCGCCGCGCGCGAGATCGGCACGTTTTCATTCGAGACCAAGGCCCAGTCGCCCCAGCCGGTCCTCGGTAAATACGTCGTTGTCTGGCGCCGGATCGGTAATCGCTGGCTGCTCTCGACTGATATCTGGAACATGAATAAATAGGTGGCAAGGCAATTCTTTTGTTGCCGGCCCGCCCTGACTAAGCTCGTGGCGGAATCCGGAGGTAGGGCATGGCGAACAATTATCGGGTGGCGGTGATCGCCGGCGACGGCATCGGACATGAGGTGATGCCCGAGGGTGTGGCTGCGATGGAGCGGGCGGCGCGCGCCTATGGCTTTGAGCTTAGTTGGGACGAGTTCGATTGGAGTTGCGAGCGCTATGCCAAGACCGGGCGAATGATGCCCGAGGACGGGCTTGAGCAATTGCGGCCCTATGATGCCGTCTATCTCGGCGCTGTCGGCCATCCCGATGTGCCCGACCATGTCTCATTATGGGGATTGCTGATCCCGCTGCGCCGCGGCTTTCACCAATACGTTAATCTGCGGCCGGTGCGCCTGTTGGCCGGCGTGCAATCGCCGCTGCGCGACCGCGCCCCCGGCGATATCGATTTCTATGTCGTGCGCGAAAACAACGAGGGTGAATATTCGGAAATCGGCGGCCGTCTCTACCAGGACAGCGAGTTCGAGATGGCGATGCAGCAATCGGTGTTCACGCGCCGCGGCTGCGACCGGATCATGCGCTTTGCCTTTGACCTCGCCCGCAAGCGCAAAAAGCACGTGACCTCGGCGACCAAGTCGAACGGCATCATTCATACGATGCCGTATTGGGATGAGCGCTTTGCCGCGGTCGCGCGCGACTACCCCGATGTCAGGACCGACCAGTACCATATCGACATCCTGACGGCGCATTTTGTGCGTCATCCGGACTGGTTCGATGTGGTCGTCGGCTCGAACCTGTTTGGCGACATCCTGTCGGATCTCGGCCCCGCCGTGGTCGGTTCGATCGGCATCGCACCTTCGGGCAACATCAATCCCGAACGGCAATACCCCTCGATGTTCGAGCCGGTGCATGGTTCGGCGCCCGACATCGCCGGCCGCGGCATCGCCAACCCGATCGGCCAGATCTGGTCAGGAGCAATGATGCTGGCGCATTTCGGCGAAACCGCCGCGGCCGAGGCCGTCGAGCGCGCGATTGCCGAAGTCCTGGCCGAGGGCGGGGTGCGCACGCCCGATCTCGGCGGCAACGCCGGCACCAAAGACCTCGGCGCCGCAATCACCGCCGCGATCCGCTGAGCTGGCGGCGCGCCGCCGCCCTCATCGATGCCCGGACCCAGCCCACGGCTGTCCGGTTGGGGGAACGCTGTTGTCTGCAACGATCCCCACACAACCAGAGATCCCTTGGCCGGGCTTTGGCCCGTGGGCCTTCAGCCCACGGACTTGATCCGTGGGCATCCACGTCTTCCTGGGCATGGTGATCTCGGCGGCCAAGACGTGGATGCCCGGAACAAGTCCGGGCAAGGGAAAGTACAGTTGCATCATGGCTCGCGCCGCTCGAGCCCGCATTGTCGAATTTGCTGAACCGGACAGCCGTGGACCAGTTCCAGGCAAGACTGCTATTGGCGCATGCGCCGCGGCTAAAGGCCGACCCTTACCGCCGTCCCCGAGTCGCTGCAGATGAAAGGCACCATTAGACCGTTGAATGTTAACGTCGAGACCACCTGCTCGGTTGAGGTCACGAGCAGGGTCTTGTTGTCCGGTGAAGGCCGGACGGACAGCACAAACTGATCGATTGAGAAGGTCGAGCCGGCAAAGGGTCCGTTGAGGGTATTTCCGGTCACTCCAAAAGTGATGGTCACACTGCCGTCTGCCTCGACCTTGTACTGGCCGGAGCTGGTCTCGTTTACCGACTGAGTGTAAGGCGCTTCAGTGTTCTGGACGGAGGCGGACGTGTAGATCTCGGTTATCGTGTCATCAACCGTCAGCCCGCCGCGGCCATCGAACGTGTAGATGCCGGTGAGGCTATCGGACCCGAGGAGGCTGTGAGCCGGGTCGTTCGGCTGTTGCATGTCATTAAAGCCAGCCGGTATCCGAGAAAAGACAGTGCCCGCTGTCAGTGAACGCGTATTGTCCCCTCAATCCGCCGTCCGCCCAGGCGGTCGGCGCGTTTATAGTAGCCAGCGAGCACGCCAAAGCCGTGGCCGACGATAGAATTGTCGTGGATTTCATAGCTGTTCTCCCCTCAGCATGTCGGTTTTTGTGACCGGCTGTCTATTGGGCCTATTGGGCCATTTCGCCAGTTGTGGCGCGTTTACCCACGCGCAGAACTGGCGTTTGCGCCCGTGGACCGTGATAGAAGCACTGCTGAAAAATCCCCTAAGAATTTCTTAAATGACGCAGTGCGCCGGACGCTGTTAACTGTGCTTAACAAGTTCGCGTCGGGGAGGAGCCATGGACGGGCGCGATCTGGGAAACAACGTCCTTTTTGCCGGCGTTGATGCCACCTTCCGCTTTCATCAGCCGAGCCTGTGCCTCTATCGGCTGCATCAGTCGGGCGAGAGGCTCGAAGAACTCGGCACGCGCGCGCTCGAAGTGCTCAATGTATTGATCGAGCAGCAGCCTGAGGCGGTATCCAAGTGCGCGCTGATTGAGCGGGTTTGGAAAAACGGCACGCTCGGCAATGTCGATGTGCAAATCAAGAACTTGCGCCGGGTGCTGGAGAAAGGGGCTCCGCAGCCGGGCTGCATAATTCAGAACGTTCCCCGGCGCGGCTACCGCTTTGCCGGAAAACTGATTTCACCATCGGTCGCCGGCCCGCCACGCCCATTATCGGCGACGGCCCTTGAAGTGCGGCATGGTGAAGCTGAACGCCGCCAATTGACCGTGATGTTCTGCGATCTGGCCGGCTCGACCGCACTCGCCGCGCGCCTCGATCCCGAGGATTACCGCGAGGTCATCGCGGTCTATTACCGTTGCGTCATCGATGCCGTCAGGGGCTTTGACGGGTTCGTCGCCAAATATATGGGCGATGGCGTCCTGATCTATTTCGGCTACCCGCGAGCCCATGAGGACGACGCCGAACGGTCGATCCGGGCCGGGTTGGCGGTAATAGATGCCGTCGGCCGCCTCGATATCGGTTCGGTCAAGCTCCGCGCGCGGGTCGGCATCGCTATCGGGCTGGTGGTCGTCGGCGATCTGTTCGGCGAAGGCTCGGCACAGGAGCAACTGGTGGTCGGTGAGACGCCGAACCTCGCCGCGCGCCTGCAGGCTTTGGCCGAGCCGGACGCGGTTGTCATCGCCGCCAGCACCCGGGGTCTGGTCGGCGATCTCTTTGAATACCGCGATCTCAGCGTCGTCGAATTGAAGGGCATTGCCGCACCGGTGACCGCGTGGCAGGTGCTTCGGCCGAGCACTGTCGAGAGCCGGTTCGAAGCGTTGCGCGGTGCGGTGTTGAGCCCGCTGATCGGCCGCGACGAGGAGATCGAGCTGTTATTGCGCCGCTGGGCCCGCGCCAAGACCGGCGACGGCCAGATCGTGCTGGTTGCCGGCGAACCCGGCATCGGCAAGTCGCGCCTCGCCGCCGCCCTGTCGGAGCGCTTGGGGGCCGAACCATATCTGCGGCTGCGCTATTTCTGCTCGCCTTATCATCGCGACAGCGCGCTCTACCCGTTTATCGACCAGCTCGGCCGGGCGGCCGGGTTCGCACTCGACGATGCGCCCTTAACGAAGATCAACAAACTCGAAGCATTGCTCGCCTGCGCGGCGCCGCCAGAGGGGGACGTCGCACTCCTCGCCGATCTGCTGTCGTTGCCGCTATCGGAACGGCACCCGTTGCCGAACCTGAGCCCGCAGCGCAAAAAGGAACGGACCATCGAGGCGTTGATCCATCAGCTCGAGGGGCTGGCGCGGCACCAGCCGATGCTGCTGGTGTTCGAGGACGCACAGTGGATCGATCCGACCTCGCATGAAGTGCTCGACCTTGCCATCGAGCGCATCCGCAGCCTGCCGGTATTACTGATCGTAACCTTCCGCCCGGAATTTCAGCCGCCCTGGACCGGCGAGCCGCAGGTGACGATGCTGGCGCTCAATCGCCTCGACCGGCGCGATCGAACCACGCTGATTGGGCGGATCGCCGATGGCAAGGCATTACCCGACCAGATCCTCGCCCAGATCGCCGAGCGCACCGATGGTGTGCCGTTATTTGTCGAGGAATTGACCAAGAATGTGCTGGAGAGCGGTCTGCTGTGCGAGGAGAGGGATCGCTATGTGCTCGATGGCGCGTTGCCGCCCTTGGCGATCCCGACGACATTGCGCGACTCGCTGATGGCGCGGCTCGACCGCTCGGCCTCGGTACGGCATGTCGCGCAGATCGGCGCGGTGATCGGGCGCGAGTTTTCCTATGCGCTGCTGCGCATCGTTTCGCGCCTGCCCGAAGACGAGCTCGACGCCGCACTCGCCCGGCTCGCCGCCTCCGAGCTGGTGTTTCAGCGCGGCACGCCGCCTGAGGCGGCCTATTTCTTCAAGCACGCGCTGGTCCAGGACACAGCATATGGCAGCCTGTTGCGCGGTCCTCGCCGTCAATTGCACGCGCGGATCGCCAAAGCCCTCGAAACCCATTCGCCCGAGCTGGCCGAAAGCCAGCCCGAACGCCTGGCGCAGCATTATGCCGAAGCCGGGCTCGCCGAAAAATCGGTTCCCTATTGGAGGAGAGCAGGCCTCAGGTCATGCGCCCGTTTTGTCTGGGCCGAGGCTCTCGCGCAATTCCAAAATGGATTGGACCAGCTGGCGCTGCTGCCCGACAACCCGGAGCGCCAGCGGCAGGAGCTAGAACTTTGGAATGGCTTGGCTGGTTCCTATTGGGTCGACAAAGGCGTCTTTGCGCCCGAGACCGCGGAGGCCATCGCCCACGCGGAAGAGTTATGGGAGCGGCTCGGTTCGCCGGCCGAATCCCTTTACATCGTCTTTTGGCAGTCTTTCTTTCATTCGAATCGCGCCGAATTTAATCTGGCGCTGCACCTGGACGAAGATTTGCTGTGCTTGAGCCGTCAGTATAATGATTCAGTGGGGCTCGTCCTGGGTCACCTATCCGCTGGGCGGAATCTGATGTTTGCCGGTAAGTTTGCGTCATCCCAATCGCATTTGAAAAATCTGCTTGCGCTTTATGACCCGATTTCCCACGGCTCTATTGTGCATCAAACTCATTTCCACCCAGACGTAAACGCGCTGGCGCTGTTGGGGATTGACCTTTTTTGTCTCGGCTTTCCCGACCAAGGATTAGCGCACAGCAAGGCAGCGGTTGCAGGGGCCCGAAAACTGGCTCATACGCACTCTGTGCTTTCAACTTTGCGATGGGGCGCCCCGCTGATTGCACTTACCGGGAAGGAGGCAGCACTCGATGAATGGATCGGCGCGTTCGCCGCGGTCGCCAACGAAATCGGTTACCCCGTTTATACTGCGCAGGGAGCCTTCTATCGGAGATGGGTAGTCGAAAGCACCGGCGAGCGCTGGTTCGAGGCGGAATTGAACAGGCGAAAGGGCCAGTTGCTGCTAGGGCAGAGGCAGACCGAGGCCGCCAAGGCGCTGTACTGCAAGGCCCTGACAATCGCGCGGGAGCAGCAGGCGAAACTTTGGGAATTGCGCGCCGCGGTGAGCCTCGCCCGGCTGTGGGGCGAGCAGGGACGCCGGGCCGAAGCCTATGACCTTCTCGCCCCGGTCTATGGCTGGTTCACCGAAGGCTTCGACACGCCCGATCTCAAACAGGCAAAGGTGCTGCTCGATGCGGTCAGCACGTGACCCTGGGCGCGCAGCCAATCGAGCGCGCGATTGCCGGGGTTATGGAACAGAATCTTCGCGCCGCCATCCGCTAACAGTATTCAAGCCTGAGATGTTCGCCTACACCGGAAAGCCGGCGCGGCGCGGCGACAGCCGGATGCCGGCGCGCGCCGCTTCCAGCATGTAATAGCGCGTCATCTGCACGATGTCGGTGCGCCAATAGAGCTGCTGCTGTTCGTTCTCGAGAAAATCGGCGGCGGCGAAAGCATAGCAGTAGGTTTCAACATAGCGCCGAGCATTATCTATCGGGGAGTCGCGCCAGCCAAATTTCCAGCCGGCGTGTTCGGCACCGAGCCGCCAGCGCTCGAGCCGAACCGATAACGTGCTGGCATCGAGCGCATCGAGCGCCGGCACGCGGTAAACCGCGACCAGCCGATGCACATTGAGCTGCAGCTGCATCAATAGCTCATCGTTGAACGCACGGATCAGATAAGTGGCGTCCGGCGCGCCGCGGACGTGGCGGATCTCGACCTCCGAGCGCGCCGCTGTCGCCAGATCGACATCGCGCGGCTCGGTGTCGAAACTCGGCAGCTCATACTCGACCGTGCGCAGGGCCTGCAGCATCTGCCCGGTCAGGAACTGTTCCGTTCGCTTTTGCGCTTCGGCGATCGTCAGCATGCGTGCTCTCTGTCACCCGGTAGGAGCAACGCCTTGTACCTGCCGGTGTTCCGCGAGCGGCGGGTCGACCCGTGCCGCTCTCAGAAAGACAGCTTGGCTTGCCTGACATCCCGCGCTCGCCCGGTTCATCAAACCCGATATGGTCGAAAGGTGCTCGCCTGACGCAGCGGCCGAGCTAGACCCGGGGGTGGACCGCCGCCGCCTTGACCTCGTCGCCGACGAATGGTTCGAATTCGCGGAAATTTTCTGCGAAGCGATGGGTCAGCTCGCGCGCGGTGTCGTCATAGGCCCGCTTGTCCGACCAGGTACTGCGCGGATCGAGCACCTCGCTCGGCACGTCGGGGCAGGTTTCCGGAACGAGCAGCCCGAAGTTCGGCTCCCGCCTGACCGGCCCATCGGCGAGCCGACCGTCAAGGGCGGCCCGCAACAACGCTCGCGTATAGGCGATCGGCATGCGCTTACCGACACCATAGGTACCGCCCGACCAGCCGGTGTTGACGAGCCAGCATTGCGAGCCGTGGCGGTTGATCCGTTTCCCGAGCAACTCGGCGTAGACCGCCGGATGACGCGGCATGAAGGGCGCCCCAAAGCAAGTCGAAAACGTCGCTTCGGGAGCGTTCCCCAACCCCTTTTCGGTGCCCGCGACCCGCGCCGTATAGCCGGACAGGAAATGGTACATTGCCTGTTCGGCATTGAGTTTGGCGATTGGCGGCATGACCCCGAACGCGTCTGCGGTCAGCATCACGACATTCGTCGGATGCGGACCGAGCCCCTTCGGGTCGGCGTTCGGAATGAAATCGATCGGATAGCAGGCGCGTGTGTTCTCGGTCAGGCTGTCGTCATCGACATCGGGCAAGCGCGTGTCCGGATCGACGACAACATTTTCGAGAACGGTGCCAAAGCGGCCGATGGTCGCATAAATCTCGGGCTCGGCGGTCGGCGACAGATTTATGACCTTGGCGTAGCAGCCGCCTTCGAAATTGAAGATGCCGTTGTCGCTCCAGCCGTGCTCATCGTCGCCGATCAGGGTGCGTGCATTGTCGGCCGACAACGTCGTCTTGCCGGTGCCTGATAGGCCAAAAAAGATCGCCGCATCCCCCTTTGGACCGACATTGGCTGAGGCATGCATTGGCAGCACACCACGCGCCGGCAGCACAAAATTAAGATAACCGAAGACCGATTTCTTGATTTCGCCCGCATAAGCGGTGCCGCCAATCAGGACCAGCCCACGTGCAAAATTGACAAAAATAAAGACGTCAGAATTGATCCCGTCATTTTCGGCCAGAGCGCGAAACTCGGGCGCGTGCAAAATCGTGAAAGCGGGCTCAAAACCGGCCAGCTCTTCAATGGGCGGGCGGATGAACATGTTTCGCGAAAACAGGCTGTGCCAGGCGCTGTCGGTGATGACGCGCACCGGCAGGCGATAGTCCGGATCCGCGCCGGCATAGAGGTCCTGTACAAACAACTCGCGTCGCTGGAAATAAGCGAGCATCCGCTGATGCAGGCTGTCAAAACGCTCGGGCGAGACCGGCTGGTTGATTTTGCCCCACCACACGGTTTTTTCGGTGCCGGGTTCCTCGACGATGTATTTGTCGCGCGGTGTGCGGCCGGTGAAAGCCCCGGTGTTGACCGAAAAGCTGCCGCCGGCGACAACCTCGCCCTCGCAACGGCGCACCGCATGCTCGTAGAGAACGGGCATCGACAAATTCCAATGCTCGGTCCCAATGTGGCGCATGCCTTGGCGGTCGAGCCCGAAACGGCTCTTCATGGCGGTCCTCGAATCGGCCTGCATTTGACCTTCCTCCTTTATCGCCAGGCGCAATCGTTGCGATCGGCCCGGACATTGCGGGCGCCCTATCACATGCGTGCGTCTCTGTCAAAGTCTGGTCGAAAAAGGGCGCTATAGAACCACCCTTTCGGCGAGCGCGAACAATGCAGAGCGCACCGCCTCGACGGTGAGCGCCGGAGCGGGAAAATCGAGCCGCGCGGTGTCGCTGCCGCAACGCAGATCAGCGCCATCCGGGTCGATGCTGGTCAGCTGCCACCCGGTTTCGCCGTGACCAAGCAATTGGCGTGCGCAGAGATCGATCGCGACAGCATGGTGCTGGTTCAGCTCAGCGACGATTGCGGGCTCTGCTGCAGCGAGGGCCGCGATGTCGGATGCCAACAGCAGATCGGCGCCGTCGATCCATTCGATCCGGCCAAACCCGGCGACGAGATGGCTCCGCTCGGCAACGAACCGGTAAATATGGAAATCGGCGAAGCCCGCATAGAGCCAACTTGACGGATGCCGGGCGGTAAAACGGGAGAGCAATCGGTTGTCGGCGACGATTTCGGCGCGACCGAGCAGGGTCAGCCGCGGTCCGTCGAGCCGATCGGCATGTCCCTCGGTGCCGTCGAGCAGCAGCGAAGCGCGCGGGTCAAAAGCGATGTTGCGGCTGTGCTGGGCGAGAGCGGAGAGCAGCAAAAGCGGGGTGGCATCAAGATCGGCTGCTATCAGTACGAGGGAGGCATAGGGCGCGCCCAGCATGCTCGTTGCGAGCGCGGCCCGCTCGCTGCGGCGCATCAGCCACCGACCGAGCTTTGCGGCATCGGCACCCGATTCTCGTTTGCTCATGCGGCCTCCAGACATCGCGTCGCTCCGCCTGCAAGTAGGAAGTTAAACAAAAGCGGGCACGCACCTCGCTTTCGCAGCCATATTATAAGACCGTGATCGTGTGGCTTGGTCACCACGGAGAAATTGCCATATTCAAGAATAACTGCATCGCTTTTCGGTCCGTTCAAGCTCGTAAGTTCATTGGGGGTAAAAGTGGCAAACACTATTGCTCTTGTCGATGACGACCGCAATATCCTGACCTCGGTATCGATTGCGCTCGAGGCGGAAGGCTTTTCGGTCCGATGCTATGCCGACGGAGCAGAGGCGTTGAAAGGCATGGGTGCGCAGCCGGTCGATCTCGCCGTGCTCGATATCAAGATGCCGCGCATGGATGGAATGGAATTACTCGAACAGTTGCGGCGTCTGAGCCATATCCCGGTGATCTTTCTGACCTCCAAAGACGACGAAGTCGATGAATTGCTCGGTCTGCGGATGGGAGCGGATGACTATATTAAAAAGCCGTTCTCGCAACGCCTGCTGATCGAGCGCATCCGCGCGCTGATCCGGCGCGGCGAATTGGCCCGCGAGCGCAATGACCCGCAGGGCGAACCCGTGGTGGTGCGCGGCCGGCTAGTGCTCGATCCGGCGCGGCATTTGTGCACCTGGGGCAGCCAGCCTGTTGAACTAACGGTGACCGAGTTTCTGATCCTCAAGTCGCTGGCCCACCGTCCTGGGCATGTCAAGAGCCGCGACCAGCTGATGGATGCAGCCTATGGCGAACACATCTATGTCGACGACCGGACGATCGACAGCCATATCAAACGGCTCAGGAAAAAATTCAAGGCGGTAGATAGCGATTTCGCGCATATCGAAACTCTCTATGGCGTCGGCTATCGATACCGAGACCGCTAACCCGGCCGATCTACCGGGAGCGTTTGCAGGCCCGACCGACCCCGTTTTTGGCGGCAGTCACGCCGAACCGGGGGCGGCGCCCGCACCGGAGCCGACCCGTCGCACAATCAAACGAAGCGGCGGCCGCGCTTGGCGTCGCGCATTCTCGCCGCTGACGCTGCGCATCCTTGCCGTCAACATATTGGCGCTGGCGTTGCTCGCTGCTGGCTTCCTCTATCTCGGCAAATACCAGGCGGGGCTGATCGACCAGCAGATCGAGTCGCTAGAGACCCAAGGCAAGGTTTTTGCAGCGGCACTTGGCGAGGGGGCGGTACTCGACTCAGCCGACGAGGGCGAGGTGCTGTTGCCGGATTTGGCGCGACAAATGATGCGCCGGCTGGTTGCGCCGACCAAAACCCGGGCACGGCTGTTCGACCTCAAGGGCGATATGATCGCGGACAGCCGGGCATTGCGCGGAGCGGGCGGGGCAATACAAGTAGCGGAATTGCCGCCGCCCGACAAAGGCGTAGTCCGCAAGATGGTTCATCGAGCTTACAGCTGGGTCACCGACATGCTGCCGCGGCGCCAGCGGTACCCGATATATCACGAGAGTTTCGCGCCGCGGGCCTCCGACTACCCCGAAGTCGAACACGCCCTCGCCGGCGAAACCGGTGAAATGATCCGGCGCGATCCGGCGACTGGCGGGTTCCTGCTCAGTGTCGCAATTCCGGTGCAGCGTTATAAGCGCGTGCTGGGCGCACTGATGCTGTCGATGGGCAGCGGCGAGATCGAGGAAGAGTTGCGCACGGTGCGCCTGGAGGTGCTGCGCATCTTTGGCGCCGCGCTGTTCGTTACGGTGTTGTTGTCGCTCTATCTCGCCGGTACCATTGCCCGGCCAATCCGCCGCCTTGCGGCGGCTGCGGAGCGCGGCCGCGGCCGCCGCGCCCGGGTAGAAATACCCGATTTCACGCGACGGGGTGACGAGATCGGAGAGCTCTCCGGTGCATTGCGCGAGATGACCGACGCGTTATGGCAGCGCATGAGCGCGATCGAAAGTTTTGCCGCTGATGTCGCACATGAGATCAAAAATCCACTGAGTTCTCTAAAGAGCGCGGTCGAGACGGCCGTTCGCATCGAGGATCCAGCCAATCAGCGCCGGCTGATGGCAATCATTCTCGATGATGTCGAACGGCTCGATCGGCTGATCACCGACATCTCCGACGCCTCGCGGCTCGATGCCGAATTGAGCCGGCTTGAGCTGGGGCCGGTCGATATCGCCGCAATGTTGGAGGCGCTGGTCGATGTGCACGAGGCGACACGCACAGGCGACAGGCCGCGACTCATTCTCGACCTGCCGGAGCGTGGCCGCGCGCTGATGGTGCCAGGAATTGAGACGCGGCTGTCGCAAGTCTTTCTGAACGTGATCGCCAATGCGGAGTCGTTCAGCCCGCCCGGGGCCGAGATCCGGTTGACCGCGAGCCAGGATGCACGCGCTGTGCTGATTGGTGTGGATGATCAGGGGCCGGGCATCCCGGACGACAAATTGATGGCGATCTTTGACCGCTTTTACAGTGAGCGCCCGGCAGGCGAAAAATTCGGCACCCATTCGGGTCTCGGGCTGTCAATCTCGAAGCAGATCGTCGAGGCGCATCGCGGCATGATCTGGGCAGAAAACCGCAAGGACGCGAATGGCACCGTGATGGGCGCGCGGTTTTGGATCCGACTGCCGGCGCTGGCGTGACCCAGGGGCTGATACAACACGCCACCGCCGTGGCAATCGACGGCGAGGCGGTTTTGTTACGCGGTCCTTCCGGCGCAGGCAAATCGGATTTGGCCTTGCGGTTGATCGATCGGGGCGCAAGACTGATTGCAGACGACCAAACTCTGCTGCGGCGGGTCGGAGATCGCGTGATAGCCGCCGCGCCGCCGACGATTGCCGGACTGATCGAAATTCGTGGGATCGGCATCGCCACAGTCGAAGCGATCGATGCGGCACCGCTCTTTCTGATCGCAGACCTGATCCCATGGGGTGAGGTTGAGCGCATGCCCGAACGAACGTTTGAGACGATCTTGGGCGTGTCGGTGCCGCTTATCGCGCTCGCTGCTTTGGAAGCGTCAGCGGCGGCTAAGCTTCGCCTCTTGCGACGCGCGTTGGCGGCCGGGTCCCCGCCCGCTATAATCGCCTTGTGAGAACCAGCGGTGGTCAGGAATGCAGCGATGCGGCCAATAGCGCGCGGCCGGGTCGCGTTTTGCTGGTATCCGGGATGTCGGGCGCAGGGCGGTCGACAGCGCTCAGGATCCTGGAAGACATCGGCTACGGAACCTTCGACAAGTTCCCCGCGTCCTTGGTCCCCGCGCTGATTTCGAGCGCCGCTGATGGTACCGCAATCGCGGTCGGCGCCGATGTCCGAACCCACGGCTTTGCTCCCAAAACCTTGATTGATACGCTCGTGAATATCGTCGCCGGCAGCGGACGCGAGCTGCGCGTGGTGTTTATCGATTGTGATGACGATCGGCTCGAACGGCGCTATACCAAAACCCGTCGTCCCCATCCCTTGGCGGGCGGTCGCCCCACCGTGGACGGCATACGCCGTGAGCGGCAAATGCTGTCACCCCTGCGCGTCCGCTCGGATTTGCTGATAGATACTTCCACCTTGACCGCTACTCAACTCAAGCGCCTGTTGATCGGGTATTTCGCGCTCGATGCCGTCAAACTGCGCGTTTTTGTCACATCCTTTGCCTACCACCAGGGTCTCCCGCGCGAGGCCGATCTTGTCTTTGACGCGCGATTTCTCGAAAATCCCTATTGTATCGATGGTTTGCGCGGACTGACCGGATGCGATCCGGCGGTTGCCGCTCGGATCGAGCGGGATGCCGGTTTCGCGGATTTCTTCGAAAAATTGCGGGGGCTTTTACTGACGCTGCTGCCCCGTTACGAAGCGAGCGGCAAGACCTATTTGACGATCGCAGTTGGCTGCACCGGCGGTCGCCACCGCTCGGTCTACGTCGCCGAGCGACTGGCAGCCTGCCTGCGGGACGCGGGATGGCAGACCGAGCTTACACATCGCGATCTTTCGCCATACGCGACCGACGCTCCCGATATGACGGGTGCGAACGCCGCTGGCGTACATTGAGCGGCTGCCGTCCGAGCAGAGGAACCGATGATCGGCATGGTTTTGGTGACCCACGGGCGGCTCGCAGCGGAATTCGTCGCAGCGCTGGAGCACGTGGTCGGCACGCAGGCTCAGATCGCCGCCGTGTGTATCGGCCCCGAAGACGATATGGAAGAGCGCCGCCAGGAAATCCTGAAACGCATCGCCGAGGTCGACACCGGCGACGGCGCCGTGCTGTTGACCGACATGTTTGGCGGCACACCGTCGAACCTGGCGATCTCGGTCATGGATCGCTCCAAAATCGAAGTCATTGCCGGGGTCAACCTGCCGATGCTGATCAAGCTCGCCAGCTTGCGGCAAAACGAAAGTTTAGAGCGCACGGTGCTTGGTGCTCAGGAGGCTGGCCGCAAATACATCAACGTCGCTTCGCAATTGCTCACCGACGCGCGGCGATGAGCGAGACCTCCAGCGATGATATTGACCCGGCGCCGGCCGCCGTGCGCCGGACTGCAACAATCCGCAATGTGCGCGGGCTGCATGCGCGCGCCTCGGCGCGCTTTGTCAAGATGGCGGCGCAGTTCGACGCTGATGTCCGGGTGCGCAAGAATGGCACCGAGGTTTCGGGGCGATCGATCATGGGCCTGATGATGTTGGCGGCGGCACCGGGCACGGTCATCGAACTCAGCGCCAGAGGACCGCAGGCGGTGGAGGCGGTCAATGCGCTTGCCGATTTGATCGAATGCAAATTCAATGAGGACTGAAGAGGCAACCGATATAGCTAAAGCAGCCGGCGCTACGGAGCCGGCAGAGGAATGCCGTCTCGCGGGGCTCGGCGTGTCGCCGGGCATCGCGATCGGGCCTGCCTATCTGGTCGAAGGCGGCGATCTTCCGGTTCACGAGATCCACATTCCCGAGAGTGAAATCGAGGCCGAGCGCGCTCGCTTTGGCGAAGCGGTCGAGGTTTCGCTCAAGCAGTTACGCAAGCTCAAAGCAAAAACCAGCGGACTGCCCCCCTCGGCTGCGGAGGAGATCGGGTATCTGCTCGATGCGCATGTCGCGATGCTCTCGAACTCGCGGCTCGTACGCGGCGCCGGGGAGCGCATCGGGCGCCAGCGTCTTAATGCCGAGCGCGCGGTTGAGCTTGAAATCGACGAAATCGCCCGCAGCTTCGCCGCGATGCGCGATCCCTACCTGTCGGCGCGCGGCGAAGATGTCCGCGTTGTCGGCACGCGGCTGATTCGCAATCTGATCAAAAAACCTTATGCCGCCTATTCGGGTGTGCCCCAAGGTTCCGTCATCGTCGCTGACGAACTCACTCCGGCTGATACCGCGCTGATGGACCCGCAACGTATCGCCGGCTTCGCCGCCCAGTTCGGCGGCGCCGACAGCCACACCGCGATCGTGGCCCGAGCCATTGGCATTCCGGCGGTGCTGGCTGTGCCGCATTTGTTCGAGCACGCGCGGGCGGGTGCCATCGTCATTGTCGATGGCGGTGAGGGCACCGTCGTTATCGATCCAACTGCGGAAACTGTCGCTCACTATGAGAGCCGGCGCGACACGCTAACCCGCGAACGCCGCTATCTAAACCGGCTACGCCGGCTGCCGGCGGTGACCCGCGACGGCGTCGAGATCACCCTCGAAGCCAATATCGAGCTGCCGATCGAGCTCGATCAGGCGACCGCGAACGGCGCCATGGGCCTCGGTCTCGTCCGTTCCGAATTTCTCTATATGAACCGCGAGGACCTGCCCGGCGAGGAAGAGCAATACGCGGTCTTCTCGGCTCTGGTGCGGGGCATGGAGGGTAAGCCCGTAACGGTCCGCACCTTCGACCTCGGCGGTGACAAGCTCGCCCATTCGCTGGCCGATCACTATATTCAATCCGACAATCCGGCGCTCGGCTTGCGCGCAATCCGGCTGTCGTTGCAGGATCGCCGGCTGTTGGATCCGCAGCTCGCAGCGATGTTGCGCGCCGCGGCCGAAGGGCCGCTGCGGATCATGCTGCCGATGATTACGCATGCCGGCGAGATCCGCCGGGTGCGCGAAGCAATGGAACAGGTCGCCCGCCGTCTCCGCCGCCGCGGGGTGGCATTGCCAAAGACGTTGCCGCCTTTGGGGGCGATGATCGAGGTGCCCGGTGCCGCCCTCGCCGCCGACGCTCTCGCCGCCGAATCCGATTTCTTTTCGATCGGCACCAACGACCTCATCCAATATACGCTGGCGATTGATCGCAGCGACGAGCAGGTGGCGCATCTCTATAACCCGCTGCATCCGGCGATCTTGCGGCTGATCCAATTTACCGTCGAGGCTGCATTGCGCCGTGGCATGCCGGTCAGCGTCTGCGGCGAGATGGCTGGCGAGCCGCGCTACACCGCCTTGTTGCTCGGGCTCGGCCTGCGCAATCTATCGATGGCGCCGCGCAGCATCCCGCGCGTCAAACAGCGCGTCCGCAGCCTTGACATTGTCGCGGCGACGCGCCGAGCGCGGGCCATCATGGACCAGTCCGACACCGGGCGCATCGCCGCCCTGGTTGACGATTTTAATGCCGTCGCCTTGCCGGGTTAGCGCAAAGCTCGCGCCGGCGAAACGGCTGTCAAGGCCCGCATCGCCGACGGAGGTCGACGTGCGGCCGATCGACTCGGCAGGCGACAGCTATGCCCTGATCCGCGCTCTCCGCGGGAACATCCCGGGGCAGCCCAGCGCTGTGCCTTAATAAAACGCGGCACCACCATTGACGTGAATGGTTTGGCCGGTGATGAAACCGCCATCCTCGCTGACCAGAAACAGGCATGTGGCGGCGATCTCGTCGACATGTCCCTGGCGGCCGAGTGGGATGCCGGTGGCACTCGGCACGCGGCCCTGATACCACTCGGGATTGTCGCGCCGCGTGTCGATGCTGCCCGGCGAGACGACATTGGCGCGAATGTTGTGCGCGGCGAATTCCGAGGCGAGGCTGCGCGCCAGACCGACGAGCCCCATCTTTGCCGCCGAGACATGGGCACGGCCGCTGCCGCCGGTGAAAGCCCCATCGCCGGTAAAGAACAGGATGCGGCCATAGCGGTTTTTGACCATCCCGTCGATAACCGCTCGCGTGCAATAAATGGCACCGTCGAGGACCACGCCCCTGACCCGTTCCCAGTCCTCGATCGTCAATTCGGTGAATGGTTTGTGCGGGCGGATCGCGGCGTTATTGACGAGGATGTCGACCCGGCCGAACTCGGCAAAGGCGCGCGCCACCATCACCTCGACCTGGTCCCTTTTGGCGAC
Source organism: Alphaproteobacteria bacterium (assembly GCA_019238055.1). GTDB lineage: Bacteria > Pseudomonadota > Alphaproteobacteria > ATCC43930 > CGMCC-115725 > AP-15. The sequence goes on along the minus strand of JAFAOB010000400.1, from coordinate 1,003 downwards.
GTCGGCGATGACGGCGAAAGCCTTGACCCCCTTTTCCCGCACTTCGCGCGCGACCGCCTCGGCCTCGGCCTCGTTGCTGCGGGCGTTGACGACGATATGCGCTCCCTCGCCGGCGAATTTGAGCGCGGTTGCCCGGCCGATGTTCCGGCCCGAGCCCGTGATCAGCGCAACCTTCCCATCGAGCTTACCCATGGTACCATCCTCGTGACGGTTTGAGCCCGATCTCATACTGCGCGTTTGTTCCGAACGCTATCCATTCGCGGGAAAGGCGCAGGCCTAAGCCCGCATTCCTCGGATGAAACTGCGATTTTGAGCGAATTGGGAGCGATTTAACGGACATCAGTCCACAAAAACCAGGATTTTGAGAAGCGATGCCTCAGCATTTCAACGGCGATTCAACGCGTAAGTCGTTTGAAATCAGGGCGCAATGGGATGGCGAGACCGGGGTGTGGTGGTGCTCGAATGACGAGCTGCCGCTGACGACCGAGGCGCCCACCTTTGAACGCGTCTGTCAGCTTGCGGGCTTGCGCTGCCAAGCGCTCATTATGAGATCGGACAGCATGATATAGCAATGTTTTGTCTGTGCAATTTCCTCTATCTCCGCGATGCAGGCGCGGGCCTCGGCTTCCGTGATGAGCGCAAGCTTCAGCGCGGATGGCAACAAACCTTCAAGCGTTATTAGAAGCCAGCCGACGCAATCTTCAAGCCAGCCGATATAAGCAGTTGCTGACATATCGTCCGGCGCTCCGATCCCTGCGGCAACAAAGTGGAGCGGCAGCTTCGTACCGAACAAGATATCCCGTCCCGCCGCTTTGGCCACTGCGCTGATCCACATCTTTTGAAAAGAATTCCACTGCTTAGCTGGGCTTTGGCGGTTTTGGGTAAGTGACAGAGCGGCGTTCGCATGCCTGACGCTGGCCCCTATCAGCGTTTGAAGTGGACAGAACTCATTGCTCCGGTGAGCACGGCGGCTCGGTAGATGCCGATCGCGAAGCGCGGGTCC
>JAFAOB010000376.1 GCA_019238055.1 Alphaproteobacteria bacterium | reverse complement strand
ATCAGCGGCAAAAAGACCTATGACCAATACATCGGCAACGCCGCCCTAAAGAAAAAAGGCAAGAAGGCGTGGAATAAACGCGTTGCCAAAGCCATCGACATTCTGCGCGTGGTGGTCCGCTTCGACCACCTCTACATCGGCGGCGGAAACGCGAAACATCTGGGTTTCCCGCTGCCGCGTGACGTATCGGTGGTCTCCAATATCGACGGGCTGACCGGTGGCATCGAGCTGTGGCGGGCGATGCCGTCGCACATCGCCGCCGGTACTGGGGCCATTGGCGAACCTGGCGGACCAGCCAAACCCGCCACTCAGCCGGCTGGCGAGACCCCTGAGCGACCCTCCGATCATCCAGAAGACAACCAGCGCGCGAGCGACACACCCGCTTAGGGCCGGCGAAGCACCTTGGAGAGCGCCCCGATGCGGCAAGCGGCCGTGACCTTGACGGTTGCGATCTTGGCAGGTTGCGCGGCAGCGCCATCGCCGCGGGGGGCCGTGCCGAAGCAGCCCATGCCGCAGGCCGTCAGCGGCATCACCGCGCACATTCCACCCTTTGCCCGCTGGCCCTATGAACGCTTTTCGCGTGAAGCGGCGGTGCAGATCGCGCTTGCGGAATGGCGCGCCTTCCGCCAGCCGGTAGTCTATCCCAATGTCGAGCCACCCGAGGACGAAGAGCGCGAGGAAGGATTGTGGCAGCGGGTCGGGCTTTACTGGTGGCTCGGTCTCGACCCAAGCTGGTTTGAAAGCGGCTGGACCGGCATTCACGACCAGAATGGCCAAGTGTTCTCGGCCGATCGCGACGGGTTTTATGCATGGTCCGCCGCGTTCATTTCATACGTCATGCGGATGGCCGGCGCCGGCGGGAGTTTTCCCTATTCGGAAACCCACTCCGATTACATCAATGCTGCAGCGGCTCACACGCCGGGGGTGGCGCTGCAGGTGGAGCGGATCGAGGCCTATGCGCCACAGATCGGGGATCTGATTTGCCTGTGGCGCGGAGCCCGTCCAGTCGCGTTCGACCAGTTGCCCGCGGGCCGCTTCCCGGGGCATTGCGATCTCGTCGTCAGCATTAGACCCGCCCAACTCGCGGTGATCGGTGGCAATGTCGACAATGCTGTCGCGATGAAATATATCCCGGCTACGCTGGACGGCCGGCTTGCCGGGCCGAATGGCGTGGTAATCGACCCCGATCACCATTGGTTTGTCGTCGTGAAGGTTCTCTATCAACGCGACGGAACCGCACCGCCGCTCAACGCGATTTCGGCGTTGCCGCCGACCGACAACCGTCTTTCTTACAGCCCGGCGGCGGCGACCTCGCGGCCGCGGCCGGCGCTTATCATGGCTTCCGCCAATCCGGGCTCGCGATCGAGCGCCAATCGATAAAGCATGCCGACCGAGGCGACGATTTCGCCATCGCGCCCAAGGAGAGCGTCACCCAGCTCTATGATGCGCAGGTTCGGCCATGCCTGCGGACGCAACCGGATAACTTGGCCCACGATGTCATGCGCCGGTTTGCTGGGGTTGTTTTGCGCCAACAGCAGAATGGCCGAAGCAGTCGAACGCGATAACCCCGCATGGCAATGCACGAGCAGATGCGTCTCATTTACTTGCGCAACCGGGCTCGCCGGCTGATTTAGTTTGCGGCCAAAGGCAAGAAGCAATTCGACGTCCCATCGCTCAGGCGCGATCCAACCCGGCATCGGCTCGATCACGTCATGAAAATGCAGCTTGAGTCGCCGTTCGAGATCGAAATTGCGGATCGGCTCGGGTTCGGGCCAGCCTGGATCGAGGATTGACAGCACGTGGGTCACCCCCGGAATGGTTTCCGGTGTGCAATGGCCAGGGAGCTCTTCGAGCCCGCAGATCGTCAGCTTCAATGAGTGCGGTGCCGTGCTCTTCACACCTCCTCCTTATCTCCGCTTGTTCTCCGAATTAGCTTCCCACAAGCTTATGGCAGATTTGTGCTCAACGATCGTTAGTCGCGCTGCGGCGCTCACGCCGGGCGACGGTTGGCACGGGCGGCGAGCCGTGCCTCGATCGCGTGCCAGATGTTTGGCGCAACATCGACGCCGTCAAGCCGAGCGATTTCCTGAATTCCGGTCGGCGAGGTGACATTGATTTCGGTCATCCAGTCGCCGATGACATCGATACCGACAAAGACCAGTCCTTGCGCGCGCAGGGTCGGCCCGATCGCGGCACAGATTTCGCGTTCGCGCGCGGTCAGCTCGGTCTTCACCGCCTGGCCGCCGACATGAAGATTGGCGCGCGCCTCGCCCTCGGGGGGCACCCGCAACACGCCGCCCACCGGCTCACCCTCGACCAGGATGATGCGCTTGTCGCCGCGCCTGATCTCGGGCAGGTAGCGCTGGACCATGACCGGTTCGCGCTGGATCGATTCGTACATTTCAAGGAGTGCGGTCAGGTTTTCGTCACCTTCCCGCAGCCGGAACACGCCGGCGCCGCCATTGCCGAACAGCGGCTTTAAAACGATATCGCCATGCTCTCTCCAAAAGGCGCGGATTTCGTCGCGATCCCGGGTCAACAGGGTTGGCGGCATCAGCTCTTTGAAGCGCAGCACAAAGAGCTTTTCCGGTGCGTTGCGCACCGCTGCCGGATCGTTGACGACAAGCGGGCCGTTTTCGGGCAGCAATTCGAGCAAATGGGTCGCGGTGATGTAGGCCATGTCAAATGGCGGATCCTGGCGCATCAACACGACATCGACCCCGGCGAGGTCGAGCAGTTCGAAGGCTCCAAAGCGATGATGATCGCCGTGGCGGCGAAACACTTCGAGTGGCCGGCCCCGCGCATAAAGCCGACCGTCGCGCAAGGTCAGCGCATCCGGCAGATAATGGAACAGCGCGTGGCCGCGCTTCTGCGCTTCGAGAGCAAGCGCGAAAGTCGAGTCCGCATCGATGTTGATCGTATCGATCGGATCCATCTGGATCGCGACGGCGAGCCCCATAGCTAAACTCCAATCCGGCGCCAACCGTAGCCTCGGCGGCCGGCCTCAGTGGCGCTCTGGCTAATTCAACTGCCCGCGCAATTGCTGCAGGATGGCGGCCCCCTGGTGGCGGGCCATGCCGTCGGGGGCGCGCATGATATAGTTTTCAAATGCGCTGGCGGCGGCGCGGATATTGCCGAGCTGGCGGTGCAGTATCCCCGCTTCGCGCCACAAATCCGCGAGGTCGGGCGCCAACATCAACATCGTCTCGACCACATTTGCCGCCCGCCTAAATCGTTGCTGCTGGAGCAGCCGCGATTTCAAATTGTTTTGCAGGCGCAGCAGCACGTCGCGATCCGAAACCGGGGCGTAATATTCGGGAGAGAGTTCGCTATCGGCTCCAGCCACTGCTTTCAACAGTTCGCGCAATTCGGCGGCGCCGCAGATTTGGCCATTATGAAACGGGTCGAGGATCAGCCGATTAGGCTGTTCCGACAACCGGATTAAAAAGTGACCGGGAAATGCGAGCCCGGCGGCTTCCCAACCCTGGGTGCGAGCGGCGTCGATAAACAAGATGCCAAGCACGACCGGCAGACCCTTACGGCGGTCGATGACCCGCATCAAATTCGCATTCTGCAGATCATCATAGGTCAGCTCGTCGCCCGAATATCCGTATTTCAACAGGATGATCTCGTTCAGCGCACGGGCACGCCCAGCGAGATCGCCGGCGGCAGCCGGGTGACTCGCGACATCGCGAGCGATCAGCTGCAAATGCTCGCGATAACGCGTGAAATCGACGCGCCGACGATCGAATGATGCCAATACAAGTGCTGCTTCGGCAATCGGCAGCACACGGCCATCCGATGCACCGAGGTCGCGCAAAAAACGAGCGCAACTCTCCGGGTCAGGCGTTTCAGGCGGATCGATCATTGTATTCGCGGCTCTCTGCCCCAAACGATCACAATATTTTTTCGCCACCGCGCCTGTCCACCCCGATGCTCCGACGGCTGGTGGGATCAGGCTTCGCGGGCCACAGGCTTGATCGAACTGCCCGTCTCAATGCGCTCTACTATGCCGCGCTCTACGGCAATGGACGCCAGCGGGACGCAGCGCATAATGAGCGAGCAAAATGCGGCAGAGGTCACTTGGAGACTCCGCGGAGGAAAAACAATGAAGGGCGATTACGTCATCGTTGGCGCGGGCTCGGCCGGATGCGTGCTGGCCAACCGGCTGAGCGAGGATCCACGCAATCAGGTGATCCTGATCGAGGCCGGCGGGCGCGACCGGAACCCGCTGATCCATATCCCTGCCGGCTATATGAAGTTGCTCGATCACCCGACTCTGACCTGGGGCTACAGCGCCGAGCCCGATCCCGGCACCAATGGCCGCGCCATTCCCTATCCGCGCGGCCGCGTGCTCGGCGGCTCGAGTTCGATCAACGGCATGATCTATGTCCGCGGTCAGCCTGAGGATTTCGACTATTGGGGGCAGCTCGGCAATCGCGGCTGGGCATGGGACGATGTACTGCCCTATTTCAAAAAGGCCGAGAGCTGGGAACGCGGCGAGGACGCGTTTCATGGCCATGGCGGGCCATTATTGACCTCGCACGCCGCTGACAAGCCGCTGTTGTGTCAAAGCATGATCAAGGCAGGTATCGAGATCGGCCTCGCCTACCATGAGGACGTCAACCATCTGCCGCCGGGGGCAGGTGACAATATCGGCTGGGTGCAGCAGACCCGGCGCGGGCGGAGACGGCAGAGTGCGGCGCGGACCTATCTGCGCTCGGCGGAAAAACGGCCCAATTTGCAGTTAATCACGGGCGCCCAGGTGCATCGCGTGGTGTTCGACGGCATGCGCGCGACCGGCGTCGAATTTCGTCGCGCCGGCGCTGTCAAGCAGATCGATGCAGCACGCGAGGTGATCCTGTCGGCGGGTGCCATCGGTTCACCGCATATTCTGCAGCTCTCGGGGGTTGGCGATCCCGATCATCTGATGCGCATCGGCGTTCCAGTCCGGCATGCGCTGCCAGGGGTCGGCAAGAATTTTCAGGACCATTACATTGCGCGGGTTGCCTGCTCGGTCACCGGTGCCGGGACGCTCAACGAGAAGGCCCGCGGGCTGCCCTTTGCCGGCGAAGTCATGCGGTATGTGTTTACCGGCAGAGGGATGCTGACCTATGCCTCGTCCCTGGTGTGCGCGTCGGTCAAGGTGCTCGAGGAATCGGCAACACCCGATGTGCAGTGCTTGTTTTCACCCGGCAGTTTCGCGCCCGGTCCGATACGGAGGCTCGACGACAAGCCTGGCATGACCGTTGGCATGTGGCAGATGCGACCGCTGTCGCGCGGCTATGTCGAGGCCAAATCGCCCGACCCCGCTGTGCAGCCGACGATCAACCCGCGCTATTTTGCCGACGAAACCGACCGCCGCGCTGTGGTCGCCGGGCTCAAGATGGTACGCCGTCTGTTCGCGGCTCCGGCGATCAAAAAATACGTCATGGCCGAAACCCTACCGGGTGCGGAGGTGCAGACCGACGCCGAATTGCTGGACTACGCCCGGCAATACGGCTCGACGGTGTTTCATGCAAGCTGCAGCTGCAAAATGGGGTGCGACCAGATGGCGGTCGTCGACGACCAGCTGCGAGTTCACGGGCTCGAAGGGCTGCGGGTCATCGATGCTTCGGTGATGCCGGCGGTGACCTCAACCAACACCAACGCTCCGACGATCATGATCGCTGAAAAGGGGGCAGCGATGATCCTTCGCGCCGCGAAGCATTGAGGCTGGTCCCCCTATCGGCCAACGGCGAGCAGCCCATACGATGCCGTTCCCCCGATTGGCGAGCCCGAGCGCCAGTCTGGTTCTCATCAAGACTGGATCAGCCGCTGCCACCAGCCTCGGCGCGGGTTTTCCGGCTTCTTTGTAACCTCCTGGACGAGCAGCGCCGGCTCCTGTTGCTGGGCCGGTACCGGTTCGGCCGCGTCGGACACGGATGGGTTGTCTTGAGCGAGCTCTGGATCAGGTTGCGCCTGAACCACTGGCGAATTCTGCTCATTCGGCTGACCAGGCTCTGCAACCTCGGCGCTCACAGGCGCCACACCTTCTGTTGCAGATGAGGTGTCCTGAGCAAGTTTGGGCTCAGCTACGACGTGAACCGCTGCCGAATTCTGCTCACTCGGCTGACCGGGCTCTGCAACCTCGGCGGTCGCGGGTGTTTCGGAGGGCGCAATGCCGTCGTCGCCCGCCGCCTCTGCACCGAGTACAGTATATGGTTGAGTTTTGTGGGGAGCAGCGGGTTCGGCCGACAACCCGGGCGGCCGCTCGGCCGCGGGGGATGGCGGCTCAGGAGGTTCCTCCACCGGTGCTGGATGCAAGTCAGGTGCCCCCTCGCCGGCCAGCGCCGGTAGGCTCGCGGTTTCGATTTCGGTCGCCGTTGATGCCAAAGCCGGCTGCGGGGCGTCGGCTTCCGCCCATTCCGCCTTTTCGGCACTCAGTGCCGGGTTGCGTTCGTCATATCCAAAGCTGCGATCACCGGATCCACCACCGTCGATTGGCACGATTTCTATGCTATCAGCGGCGGCATGTCCGATCTCGACACTTGGCCCTATATTCTCGTCGCGTCGGCCACGCCGTCTCCCGCCGCGCCGGCCGCGCCGGTGACGCAAGCGCTCACTCTCGCCATCCTCCTCTTCGCCCTCTTGTTCACCCTCCCCTTCGCGCGCCGTTATCGCGACCTCCGGCATCGGAAGCTCCTCGGCTTCGTCATCGCCGCTGGTTGGCGGGATCCGGTTGCGGTCATCCTCGTGTCGCCGCCGCCGCCGCCGGCGACGAGCACGAATCCGTTCCTCATCTCCATCGCGCTCAGGCTGTTCCGCGTCTTCGATCTCGGTCATCTCGTCGAGATCCTCATCCGCCTTATCCTCATCGACATGGAATGCCTGCGTCAGCGGCGGCGCCACCGCCACAGCAGTTTCGCCGGGCTCGATCGCGCGCAGCCTTTCGAGACGGAAGGCGGGCGGGATCAGCGAGTCGTCTCGTGCCACCAGAACATGGATGCCGTAGCGCGCTTCGAGTTGCGCCAGCGACTCACGTTTGTAGTTGAGAATGTAAAGCGCCACGGTTGTCGGCACATAGACGCAAACCTCAGCCGAACGCCGCCTCATCCCCTCCTCTTCGATCGACCGCAAGACGTAAAGTGCCGTCGATTCTGTGGAGCGAATAAAGCCGGTGCCGCCGCAATGGGGACAAGGCTGGGTCGAGGCTTCGGTCAAGGATGATCGCAACCGCTGTCTGGACATTTCCAAAAGCCCGAACGGGCTGATCCGCCCGACCTGAATCCGGGCTCGGTCACTGCGCAACGCCTCCTTGAGGCGCCGCTCGACTGCACCCTGATTGCGGTGTTCCTCCATATCGATAAAGTCGATGACAATCAGGCCGGCGAGGTCGCGCAACCGCAGCTGGCGCGCGATCTCCTCGGCCGCTTCAAGGTTGGTGCGCAGCGCCGTCTCCTCGATATTGCGCTCGCGCGTCGCCCGGCCTGAATTGACATCAATCGCGACCAGGGCCTCGGTCTGGTCAATCACGACGTAGCCTCCGGAGCGCAATTGCACCACCGGCGAGTGGATCGCGTCGATCTGACTTTCAACCTGAAAACGATGCAATAGCCCGATCTGCGGGTCGCGATAGGGCTGCACCCGTTTGGCGTGGCTCGGCATCAGCATCTTCATGAATGCCTTTGCCGTGCGATAGCCCTCTTCACCTTCAACCAGAACCTCGTCGATGTCACGCGTATAGAGGTCACGTATCGACCGCTTGATCAAATCCCCTTCTTCGTAAATCAGCGCCGGGGCGGTGGAACGCAGCGTCAACTCGCGGATCTCATTCCACAACCGCAACAGGTATTCATAATCGCGCTTGATTTCGGCTTTCGAGCGCTCGGCGCCGGCGGTGCGGACAATCACCCCCATTCCTTCGGGGATTTCGAGCTCTTCAAGTATTTCCTTTAATCGGCGGCGGTCGGCGAGATTGGTGATTTTGCGCGAAACGCCGCCGCCGCGCGCCGTATTCGGCATCAGCACGCAGTACCGACCGGCGAGCGAAAGATACGTCGTCAGTGCTGCACCTTTGTTGCCGCGCTCTTCTTTGGTGACTTGGACCAGCATGATCTGCCGACGCCTGATCACTTCCTGGATCTTGTAATGGCGATGGACGCGGGAGCGTTGGGTTTCGACCTCTTCGAACTCGTCCCCGCCGAGGGTTTCGATAATTTCGTCGCTGTTTTCACCCTCTAACGGCAAGTCTGCTTGATTTCCTCGATGTCGGCCGTTTTCACCATTTTCCAGAGCAGCTGCTTCGCGCACGAGGCTCTCAGCGTCTTCACCATTAGCCGCGGCACGCGTCTCCGAGACTTCGCGGTTTTTGGCCTCGCCATCGCTCGGGCGGGGTGTTCCAAAGATATCGTTGCGGCGGAAATCGCCGTCCCAGACGGCAGTTTCCGAGCCTTCGCCAGCCCAGGTCTCGCCGCGAGCCGAGGTCGACGCTGCCAAACTCTCGCCACGCTCGTGCTCGCCAGTCTCTGAGGTCTGCGCTTCCGAGCCATCGCTACGAGCGTGTTCGTCGCTCATCGAAATCGGCGGTTCCAAGGTGTCGCCGACGCGGCTTTCTTCCGCCGCCCAAACCGGCGGCTCAGAAATCTCACCGCTTCGGTTACGAGCTTCGGCCGGAGTGGATGCCGTGCTGGAACCAGCGTCGCCTTCTTGATGCTGGGTCGCCTCGCGGTATGCTCCTGCGTGAGGGATGAGGTCGCCGGATGGCGGTTGGTTCGATTCGACAACAAAATTTTCGGATGTGATGACCGCGTCTCCGGCTGAGACCGCCCCCCAGTTCCGGACCGGCGCCGATTCCGGCTGAGATGCCTCTAAATCCGCCTCGGCGTGCGGACCGGGCGGCTTCTCCGGATCCTCCGACGCGGTCGTCTGGAGCCCAGAACTCGCCGCTGGTGCATCGCTTCCGGTCGTCGCATAAGACGCCTCTACTGTCGGTGCTTCGGCCCCCAGCTCCTTCTCCTTGACCTCGCTCGTAGCTTGATCTTGGCCAGTGGCGTCGCTGGCTTCGTTAAGCCCTTCGTTGGAAGCGTCGTCTCGGCTCGCTTCGGTTTCGACCACCGTCACCGGCTCGGGCAGTGCATCTTCGAGCGGGACACCACCCTCGTCTGCAATTTCGCCTGCCGCCTCTAACAAAGGAATTTCCGGAGTTTGCAGATCGCTTCCAATAATCCGTCTATCTGCTACCGGTATCCTGTAGTAATCGGGATGTATCTCACTAAACGCGAGAAAGCCATGCCGATTTCCTCCATATTCTACGAAGGCGGCTTGTAGAGACGGCTCAACTCTCGTAACCTTTGCGAGATAGATATTCCCTTTTACTTGCCTTTTTGTAGAAGTTTCGAAATCAAATTCTTCGAGACGATTGCCGTTCACCACCACCACCCGCGTCTCTTCGGGATGGGTGGCATCGATGAGCATGCGCTTTACCATTCGGGTGTAGCTCCGAGGCGCGCGCCGGCGCGCGAGATTCGGCGGGCGGCGCGATCCCGTGTGCAGGGAAGCCGCCAACACCTGAATTCGTGCCCTTAGCGTATGATCTTGTATCAGCCATGGTGGGTCTCGTCAGGAACGGCTTCGGTTTCCACAATTCTCTGCGCCCCACGCGCCAGCCCGGCGCGGCGGCGGCGCCAATAATGCGAGCTTATAGCGCGGCTTCCCGTCCGGCGCGGCGCCCAACGGGGTGGCGGCGATTGTCGCAAACCTCAATGTATATAGTGTGCTGCGCCGCGACAATGGCTTAGTCAGGAACGCCCCGATGCGGGCTCATCACAAAACTTGCTTGGAAGAACGGCGCTGTCAGCGCATATAGGCGCTGCCGCGCGGGACCGGTCCATCGGTTTGCAGCGGCGATTGCCGCAGACCCATCCGTCTTAATCGCTAAGCGCATAAATGGTCAAATTCATCAGATTTTTGTTTGTCTGCGCCGTGATCTTGGCGATCGCCGGCTGCGGGCTGGTGGGCATCACGATTTGGTATTTCAGCCGCGATCTGCCGGACTATTCGCAGCTCGCGCATTACGAGCCGCCGATCATGACCCGGGTTCAGGCCGGCGATGGACGGCTGCTGGCGGAATACGCGACCGAGCGAAGGGTCTTTGTGCCGATCGAGGCAATTCCGAAGCGCGTCATTGAGGCCTTTGTGTCCGCCGAGGACAAAAATTTTTATAGCCATCACGGCGTCGATCCGCTGTCGATCCTTCGCGCCGCGATTACCGACGTCGGTCGCCTTCGCTCGAGCCGACGGCCGATTGGCGCATCGACGATCACACAGCAGGTCGCCAAAAATATGCTGCTGTCGAGCGAGGTTTCGCTCGCTCGCAAGATCAAAGAGGTTCTGCTGGCGATGCGGATCGAGGCCGCAATGCCAAAGGAGCGCATCCTCGAACTCTATTTGAACGAAATCTATCTCGGCTCCGGCGCCTACGGCGTCGCGGCCGCGGCGCTGACTTATTTCGACAAGCCGCTTGACGAACTTACTTTGGGCGAGGCGGCTTTTCTCGGCGGCCTGCCAAAGGCACCCAATCGCTACAACCCGATCCACTTTCTCGATGCGGCGACGGCGCGCCGGGACTGGGTGCTCGACCGTATGGCCGAAGACGGATTTGCGACCCGCGAGGCGGCTGACGCGGCCAAGGCGCAGGCGCTCGTCATCCATCACCGCCATGAAACGGATCAGGTCAAGGCGCCTTATTTTGCCGAGACCGTGCGTCGTGAGCTGCTCGCGCGATACGGCGAAAAAGCGCTTTACGGGGCCGGACTGTCGGTGCGCACCAGCCTCGATCCGCGGCTGCAGGCAGCCGCCGACAAGGCGCTGCGCGATGGGCTGATTGCCTATGCCCACGGTCACGAAGGATGGCGTGGCGCGATCGCCCGTATCGATGCCAAAGGCGATTGGGCGGCCCGTCTGGCGGATGTGCCGGTGCCCGCGGTGGCAACCGATGTCGGGTGGCGTCTCGCGGTCGTGCTACGAACGACACCCGGTGAAGCCGCGATCGGCTTCGCCAATGGCGATACCGGGCACATCCCGTTTTCGCAGATGCGCTGGGCGCGACCGCGCTTTGATAACGGCCGCCTCGGCCGGTTTCCGCGCGGCGTCGGCGAGGTTGTCAAGGGTGGCGACGTCGTCATGGTGGCGCCGGTTGCAGCTCAGGCTCAGCCGGCAAGCGGTCAAACCGAAGAAATTGCGCGCGCTGACGGCAACCCGACTGATGACCATGAGCAAAACGGAAAGCCAGGGGCAAAGATCGTGTCCGACCCCGGCGCCTTCACCTTATGCCAGGTGCCGGAAGTCTCGGGCGCGCTCGTCGTCATCGATCCCCATACCGGCCGGGTGCTGGCAATCAGCGGCGGGTTCAGCTTTGCGATCAGTCAATTCGATCGAGCGACGCAAGCTTATCGGCAGACCGGTTCGGCAATCAAGCCATTTGTATTTCTGACGGCGCTCGAGCATGGCTTCACCCCGTCGACCCGGGTCAGCGATGCGCCGATCTCGCTGCCGCAAGGACCCGGACTGCCGATGTGGACACCAACCAATTACGAGGGCGAGCATTTCCGCGGCATGACTCCGCTGCGTGTTGGGCTCGAGCAGTCGATCGATACGCTGACAGTACGCCTTGCGACAATGGTCGGAATGGATCCGATCGCCGAGACGATCGAGCATTTTGGCATCCTCGACCACGTGCCGCATGAATACGCGATTACCCTTGGCGCTGGTTCCACGACACCACTGCGGCTGACGGCCGCCTATGCAATGATTGTCAATGGTGGCAAGCGCATCACGCCAAGCCTGATCGACCGTGTACAAGATCGCCACGGCAAGACGATCTGGCGCGCCGATGACCGTCGATGCGAGGGCTGCAGCAATGTCGAATGGCAGCAACAGCCGGTTCCGGTCATTCCCGACAACCGAGAGCAAGTGGCTGATCCGGGTTCTGCTTATCAGCTGGTCACGATGATGCAGGGTGTCGTCGAGCGCGGCACCGGGATCGAGGTAAAGGCGGTCGGCAAACCGCTCGCCGGCAAGACCGGCACGACCAATGATTTTCGCGACGCCTGGTTTGAGGGCTTCAGCCCCGACCTCGCCGCCGGCGTCTATGTCGGCTACGACCAGCCGGACAGTCTTGGCAAGGACGAGACCGGAGGTCATGTCGCCGCCCCGATCTTTCGCGATTTCATGATTGCTGCATTGAAGAACACACCGGCGGTCGATTTCCGCATTCCGCCGGGGCTGAGGCTCTATCACGTCAGTGCCGCGACCGGACTGCCGGTATCCGGCAGCGAGCCGGCGATTTACGAAGCTTACAAGCCCGGAACCGAGCCCGGCAAAAACCCGGAGCTTTCCGCTCGGGCAGGTTCCGCCGACGAAGCTGCCGGGGCGGAGCCGGCCGGCAAAGATACCGACACTGGTGACAATCAAACCATGGACGCGCCCGGAAACGATGCCACAGCGGGGAGCACCGAGCCGATCGGCACCGGTGATGCCGGGCGGACTTCCACCCTCAATGCCCCGCCGGCCGGCAATGACACGGTTGCGGAGCCGCAGGGCCAAGTCATTGCTCCGGCCGCAAACAGCGCAACCTTGCCGGCCCGCGGCGCTCCCGCCAGCGGCACCGGTGGCCTATATTAGCGATCAGCAACAACCGAAATCTTTAACGGATAACGGAGCGGAACATGCGCGCCGAGATCGAGGCGGCGGCCGGCGACATCAGAAAGTCGCTGACCCTGCTGAGGAGGCATCTTTGACTGGGATACGGCAAACCGGCGTCTTGCCGAACTGAACAGCGAAGTCGAAAACCCGCGGCTGTGGGAAGACCCCGCCAACGCGCAAAAGCTGTGGCGCGAGCGCACGCGGCTCGACCAAGCGATCAGCGGTTATCGACGCATCGAGCGCGAGGTCGACGAAGCGCTCGAACTGATCGAAT
>JAFAOB010000353.1 GCA_019238055.1 Alphaproteobacteria bacterium | reverse complement strand
CTTACAACGAACATGCTGCGCCGTTTGTCTGGCGAAAGCGCGAGGTCAAAGGCTCGCAGTTGCGGCATACTATCGTCAATTTATGCAATTAGACACTAGTATCCACCCGACCTCTCCGGCAAAGGGTAGCCATCGGTCCTGATGCTGTCGATAATCGTAAAAGCGCCCGCACCAAGGGCGCTCGACAAAAGACTTCCCTTCCTTGCGTGGCCGATCCCTCGCGAAAACGGTGCTGATCAGACCCTTCTGATCAAGCCTGAACTCGACCTCGCCGCGCGCGGCCTTCTCCGCGGCGCTGACGCGCAGCGTTCGACCGTCAATTACCGACCAGGCGAGCGAAGAATTGTGGAGGATTGCGTCGGGGGCCCAGGCGAGTTCTGCCAGATAACGCACCACCTCCCCTTTTGCCGCGGCAGCGGAGTTTCTGACGCGCGCGATCCAGAAAGCGCCCAAAACCCGCACGTCCAATTGCGCCTGCCCATTCCTCAGCGCATCCACTACCGAGACGCAGCCGAACGGGCCAGTCGCAGCCCGCCACTCGACTTCTGAACTGCGCACAGAGATGATCTCTGCCGCACTAAATCGCATTTCCCGGCTTGCCGGCCGATCACGCATGACGCCGCGCTGCTTCAGTATGACTGAGCCTGAAGCAGAACTGCCCGTGGCGCCGAGGCGGAGGGCCAAATCGCAAACTTCGGCCGGCAATTCGCGGGCTGTTTGAGGCGAAGTCGCCATCTCCTCGCACGATCCAATCAGCGGCTCTCCCGGGATTTGGGACTTTTGCCGCCTTCCGCCGACAACAGGCAGCAAAACCAAGATCGGGTGTCAACTACAACCCGAGAACACGCCGTTGGCCCGACTGATATGCGGCTTGCGTTTCGGTGGGTTCGGTGCGAAGAGACCCGCCGAAAATCGGAGGGAGGGTTCAACATGGCGTTTCGCAACATTCAGGCGGGAATGGCGAACTATCGCGGCCACGGTGGCGACCGCGGCGATGCTTATTACGCGCACCCGACCAGTGCCGGGCCGCATCCGGGCGTCGTCGTGATCCATCATATGCCGGGCTGGGACGAGTGGACCTGCGAGGTCGCGCGCAAATTCGCCCATCACGGCTATGCCGCGGTTGCACCCAGCCTTTATTTCAGGGTCGGCGATGGCGCCGATGAGGCGGTCGTCGCAAAGGTGCGTGAGAGCGGTGGCGTCCCCGACGAACAGATGCTCGGCGATGTCACTGGCGCCATCGATTTCCTGCGCTCGCAGCCGCATGCCAGCGGCAAAGTCGGCGTGATCGGCTTTTGCTCCGGCGGGCGGCAAGCCTATCTCGTCGCCGGCAAGCTCTCGCATCTGGTCCAGGGTGCGGTCGATTGCTGGGGCGGCAACGTCATCGTCGACGACAAGTCGCGGCTGACCAAGGCCCAGCCGACGGCACCGATCGAGTTTACCGAAGGCATCAACTGCCCGCTGCTGGGCCTCTTCGGCAACGAGGATCCGAACCCGTCGGCCGATCAGGTCAACCGCACCGAGGCGGAACTGAAGAAATACGGCAAGAACTACGAGTTCCACCGTTATGACGGCGCCGGTCATGCCTTCTTCGCGTGGTATCGGCCAAATTACCGCCCGGAGCAGGCGGTCGATGGCTGGCACAAGGTCTTCGCCTTCTTTCACAAGCATCTCGGCGCACCGCGCAGCTAGCATCCAGGAGGACGCGAGCGGCCGGTGATTGACGCCGCGAGCGTCGGTTCGGACTGCTGGCGCGGTTGCCTCCTCAAATCGACCCGTTACAACAGGCGACGGCTGTGCTTTGGCCGTCTGCCTGCTTTCCTTAGTGACTCCCGGGTTGGCGACGCCCGCCAGATTGGCCACATTAGCGGTTGACCAACCGGGGAAGACGATGGCGAGCGACGCGACGACAGCAACGGCGGGCCGAGATTTTATTCGCGACATCATTGATACCGATATCGCCACCGGGCGGGTTCGCGAGGTCGTGACCCGGTTTCCGCCGGAGCCCAACGGCTATCTCCATATCGGCCATGCCAAGGCGATTTGGATCAATTTCGGTGTGGCCGAGGAGTATGGCGGGCGCTGTCATCTGCGCTTTGACGACACCAACCCGAGCAAGGAGGAACAGGAATACATCGACGCGATCGCGCGCGACGTACACTGGCTGGGCTTTGACTGGGGTCCCCACCTCTATCACGCGTCCGATTATTTCGAGCAGCTATACGAATGGGCCGAGCATCTGATCCGCTCCGGCAAGGCTTATGTCGACGATTTATCGCCCGAAGAAATGCGGGCGATGCGCGGCACTTTGAGCGAGCCCGGCCGCGACAGCCCTTATCGCGATCGCAGCATCAGCGAAAACCTCGATTTGTTTCGCCGCATGCGGGCCGGCGAATTCCCGAATGGTGTCCGCGTGTTGCGCGCCAAGATCGATATGGCCTCGGGCAACATCAATCTGCGCGACCCGGTGCTTTACCGCATCTTGCATACAGATCACCCGCGCACCGGTGAGAAATGGTGCATTTATCCGAGCTACGATTTTGCCCACGGCCAATCGGACGCGATCGAAGGTGTGACCCATTCGCTATGTACATTGGAATTCGAAGACCATCGCCCGCTTTACGAATGGCTGCTCGACAATTTGCCGGTGCCGTCGCGGCCACGGCAATACGAGTTCGCGCGCCTCAACATCAACTACACTGTTCTTTCGAAGCGCTTTTTAACCGAACTCGTGCGGCAGGGCCGGGTCGGCGGCTGGGACGATCCGCGCATGCCGACCTTGGCGGCGTTGCGGCGGCGCGGCGTGCCGCCGGCGGCGATCCGCGATTTCGCCCGGCGCGTCGGCGTCGCTCGCGCCAACAGCCTTGTCGATATCGCGATGTTTGACCACGCGGTGCGCGAGCATCTCAATAAATCCGCGCTGCGGCGCATGGCGGTGCTGCGCCCCCTCAAGCTCGTCATCACCAATTACGACGAACTCGCGGACCTTTCCGGATTACCCGAGAACGAGAATATTTCTAAAATGATCTACGCCCCTCTCATGGTTACGGCCCCCAATCACCCCGATGATCTCGCCACCGGAACGCGCGCGCTACCCTTCGGGTCGGAGCTTTTCATCGAGCGTGATGACTTTATGGAACACCCGCCCAATAACTTTTACCGGCTCGCGCCCGGTCGCGAAGTGCGTTTGCGTTACGCCTACATCGTCACCTGCCGCGAGATTGTGAAGAATTCAGCAGGTGAGGTCGTAGAGCTTAAATGCACCGCCGACCCAGCGACGCGCGGCGGCAATACCCCAGATGGCCGTAGAGTGCGAGGCACAATTCATTGGGTGGCGGCAGCGCGATCGTTGCCGGCAGAGATCCGGCTTTACAATCCGCTGTTTACCCGGCCTGATCCGGGCGCCGGCGGCGATGTCTTCGCCGATCTGAACCCTCATTCGCTCGAAATCCTGCCGGAAGCCCGGGTTGAGCCGGCGCTGGCCGAAGCTGTGATCGGTCAGGCCGTGCAGTTCGAGCGGCAAGGTTATTTTTGCCTCGACCCGGATACCGAGCCGGGCCGTCTCGTCTTTAATCGCACGGTTGGACTGCGCGACAGCTGGGCCAAGGCGCAAGCAAGCGGCGGGTAATCCTGCACGGCGGTGCGGGTCTGCCCTGCCCTAACTGGGGCTCCGGTATCTGACGCCGAGTTTCACTGCCGGCCAGCGGAGCGGCAGCGTTTAAGGACCTTTGCCGCTCGAAGCTGCGCCTTCACCCGCCATATTTGACGGGTTTGCGAATGATACCTTGGCGTTACGCTGGCTGTCCATTGCGGAGAATCCTTGTCCTCCGAGGTCGAGCGGCGCATCTTGTGCTCCGCGAATAGGCAGGCTCGGGGGAGACAATGAAAACCAGCCAGGACCGTATTCTGACCACCCATGTCGGCAGCCTGCCGCGCCCGCCTGAATTGAGGCAATTATTGGTCCGCAAGGACCAGGGTGAAGCATACGACAAGGCCGAGTTCGACCGCTTGGTGCGCCAGGCCGTTTCCGACATCGTTCGGCGCCAGGCGGCCGTCGGCGTCGACATCGTCAATGACGGCGAAATGTCAAAGCCGGGCTACTCGACTTATATCACCGACCGCCTGACCGGCTTTGCCGGGCACGAACCGGCAAGGCCGCGACTCGATACCCGCGAGCACCCCAATTTTGTCGCGGCTTACGAACGGATGACCGGTACCAACACCGCGCGCCGCGCGGTCTGCGTCGGACCGATTTCATGGCATGACCGTGAGCCGCTGCGCCAAGACATCGAGAATTTGCGCGCCGCATTGGCCCAAGTCGGGGTAACCGAAGGCTTTATGACCGCGGCCTCGCCCGGCCTCGTTCCAGTCTTCCAAAACAATTCCTATTACCCCTCGCACGAGGCCTATGTCGAAGCGATCGCCGATGCGATGCAGGAGGAGTACGACGCGATCGTCGGCGCCGGGTTCGTGCTGCAGCTCGACTGCCCGGACTTGGCAATGGCGCATCACACGAGCTTTCAAGATCTGAGCGAACCCGATTTTCTCAAGCGGGCCGCGTTTCACGTCGAAGTGCTGAACCACGCGCTGCGCAATGTGCCGGCCGATCGCGCCCGCATCCATATCTGCTGGGGCAATTACGAAGGGCCGCACGACCACGACGTCCCGTTCGCCAAGGTTGCGCCCATCCTGCTCAAGGCCAAGCCGCAGGCGCTCGTTGTCGAGGCCGCCAATCCGCGCCACGCGCATGAGTGGATGGTTTGGCAAGAAACCCGTCTGCCCGACGACAAGATTCTGATCCCGGGCGTCATCGACACGTCGACTAATTACGTTGAACATCCAGAACTCGTGGCCGAACGGATCTGCCGCTTTGCCGACATCGTCGGGCGTGAGCGGGTCATCGCCGGAACCGATTGCGGCTTTGGCACCTTTGCCGGCTATGGCAAGCTCGATCCCGACATCTCGTTCAAAAAGCTCGCTGCAATGGCCGAGGGCGCCGCGATCGCCTCAAAGCGGCTGTGGGCTCACTGAGGGCGCACCGTTCCCGGACGATCGGGTCGCGAACCGGGCCAGGTTTTACCCCGCGCACTCCTTTGTGCCGGGGCAGACCCGATCGAGCTGGATGACCAGCGGCAGATAAAAGACGCGCAACGTCATCGATATCGGCAATAATCTTTGGTCGTCGGTGACCGTCACCGCCACTGGGCGCGGCGCGTCATCAGGGTCACCGTCGACCTTCGACTGGCCTTTGAAACCGGCAATCGGTCGCAGGTTCAACGCTAATCGCAGGACGCCGGGGGATTGTTTCGCTTTGGGTAAGATATGCCCAACGACATCGAAACGACGGGTGCCATCATAGACCGGGACGACAAAGGCGGTGTCCGGCGCCCGGTCATGGGCGGCAATTTCGGCGCGCACGGTTTCAAAGGCGGTCAGCGGATCGGCGATGTCACGCCGGTATTTTTCGGCGAGCAGCGCTTTGCGGCTGTTATCTTCTGCAGCGCGCTCGGCGACCACCGCGCCGTCATGCGCGACAAAGCGCATCGCAATACGGCTGTTGCGCCATCTGCGCACATCGTAAAGCGCGTCGTAATGCGATGGCTCGGCTGGACGGCCGGGAACAAGCCGACCGCCCGCCTGAGCCTTGACACGGAAATGGGTAATGAGCCGGGGCAGACCCTCGCTGCGAATCTCGATCTCGTCTTGATAAGCCGTAGCGGCGTCGCTGAGCTTTAGACGGATTTGGGCTGCTGGCAGACCTGCCCAATACGCGGTGTAGTCGGCAACAAGCTCTTCGGCAGACGCTCCGCCGCTTACCAAGCCGGCCAACAATGTTATCCAGGCGGCAGCGAGCTTGCAAACGCTCAGCCGACCGCCTGTAATCGCCCGCGCGATAGCACGGGGGATCACGCCGGCAGATAGCTCCAGACGGTGCCGTCCCATACAATCTTTTCGCCGCTCGGAAAGCGCAGCTCGATGCCGCCGGTCTTGAAGCGGGTGCGACGCACCTCTCGGGCCGATCCCAGTTCCTCCGCCTCCCAACGGTCGGTCAGCGCCAGCCCGATCCGGCCGGGGCTCAACCCGTCTTTCTGCAGCGCAACGGCATCGTCGAGAAGCTCGCGCACGACACTCATAACACGACCTCGGCTTTGTCTTCCCGCGCCTATTCTACCATGGCCTCGCAACCATAGGTAAACCCCCTCGAACGAGGCATCGCGTCCGGGCGGCAAAATGACGGGTCGGCGCGTTGTGGCCGCGCCTTGTCGGGTGCGGCAAGCCGGGCCTTTCTTGATATCAATGCGGTGACACGCCGCGAGCGCAGCTGCTGCGCGACCTCGAGGAGATCAGTCAAACAGCGGCTTGCTGTTTTTTGTCGAGAATGCGTTTGTGCAGATTGCGGACGATCATCTCCGTCAGCCGCTCGTTATGGATAAACAGGCGCTGGCCGATCGGATAAGGGTCTTGTTTTGTGACCTCGATCGGGCCTCTGAGGATTTCGTCCGGACCGACGCCGCGATCGACAAAGCGTTCGACAAACCCAACCCAATTCTCAACAATCTCGCCCTGCTCCTTCAAATACGCCTTGCCGCACGGCTCACCGTGACCTGGTATGATTGTCTCAACATCCAGCGCCTCGATACTTTTTAGCGCGGCAAGCCATTCCCACGGGTCGCATTCCTGCAGCCAGCTGCGGCATTTGTGAAAGACGTTGTCGCCGGTAAAGACAACCCCTTCCTCCGGCACCAGGACCGAGGTCTGCGGTGCAGTGTGGCCCGGCATGTGAATGATATTGAAGGAGTGGTTGCCGACGTTCAGGGTCAGAGTGTCGTCAAAGGTCAGCGTCGGCGGGTTGACGGGAGGATAATCGGGGTGGCCGACCAGCCATACGCTGTCTGGGTCCGTTTCCTTGAAGCGCTCGCGCTTTTCCTCAAGAGAGCCAAAGGCCCACAAGTAGCGTTCAAAGCATTCCTGCAACTTTACCTGCCCCACAACTTTAGTGTTCGTGAAATAGGCGTTGCCTGAGATGTGATCGCCATGCGGCTCGGTATTGATCAGGTAGCGGATCGGCGCCTTGTCTTCCATCCGCTCACGCCAGCGCACGGCGTCGATCGGCTGCTGTGGTGAATCAATCATCACATAGCCGTCGCTCGTCTCGACAAAACTCGGGTTGCAGCCGGCAAAATAGACTTCGGTATAGCTGTGCGGTCCCACCCTGCGCATCGCAATTTCTCCCTCACCGAATGCAGCGAGTTTCCTCGATTCGGCAAAGCGGCACAAGGCCACCAGAAATGCGCGGGTGCTGACCCACGCTCGATTGATCGACGCCGCACCATGTCGCGAGACGCATGGTGGAGAAGTAATCGTCAGCGATTCGATCTGGCCGTACGCCCAAGCCGAGCAAAACAGCAAAGACATCGGGTTGATCAGCTTGCGCAGGCTGCGGGATGGGCCTGTGGATCAAGACGTTCCGACTGACATCCGGCACCGCAACATCAACCGAACTTGAACAACTAGTCGCAGTCGATCGACTATGGTATTCGCGCCAGTTGAATAGAGCGGGGTCAAAACGACCTCGACGGAGGATGGTGTATCGGCGGGAAAATGATTTTATTCTACATGTTCGACCGGATGCGGCGTACCGAGGCAGCCGATTGGCGACACTTTGCACTGATGACCTTATTGCCGGCGATTCTTTTGTTTGCCGCGTGCAGCCGCCCCGGCGGGTATGGCTATTCCGAATATGGCCCGGCCCCTTCGGGTGGGACCAGTTCTTCGTTCGCGCCCACTCATTATTATCCGCCGCCGGGACCGCCGGAGGACCCGTGGGGGCCCTATATTCGCGAAGCTGCCACGCGCTACAGCGTGCCCGAGCAATGGGTGCGCGCCGTCATGCAGCAGGAATCGGGTGGGGAGGAGCAAGCCGTCTCGCCCGTCGGGGCGATGGGTTTGATGCAGGTCATGCCCACGACTTATGAAGGGCTGCGCGAGCGCTATGGGCTCGGCGATGATCCATTCGATCCCCACAACAATATTCTCGCCGGCACGGCCTACATCCGCGAGATGTACGACCAATTCGGCGCGCCCGGTTTTCTTGCGGCTTACAATGCCGGTCCGGATCGGGTCAATTCTTATCTCGCCGGGACAGCGATTCTGCCGGATGAGACCGTGAACTACCTTGCCGCGGTAACGCCAAACCTCGGTAATGCCGTGCCGTTGTCGGGGCCATGGGCGACCTACGCCTCGGCGCGGGCTGGTGTGGCGACGGCCGCCTATCCTGGTGTGACGAGCCTTGCCGCCGGATGCGATTTGAATGCTGCCTATAACCCTGCTCACCCCTGTACTTCGCTGATGCAGGCAGCTACGGCGCCGGCCCCCGTACAGCAGGCTTCGCTACTGCAAACCGGGGTTGGGGGATGTGACCTGAGTGCAGCCTATGACCCCGCTCACCCGTGCACGTCAATCGGCGCAACCGCCCCAGTTGTCGCCGCTAACGCTCCCCAGCCGGCAGTTGTGCGACAGGCGACGATCGGTTGCGACCTCAATGCGGCTTATAATCCGGATCACCCCTGCACGACTGCTGGCCAGCAAGTGGCGGCAGCAGCCCCGGTGAAGCCGATGATGCTGCAGGCGCAGGGCAGCTGCGATGTAAACGCCGCCTATGATCCCGAGCGCCCTTGCCGGCCGGTACCGCCTCCGGCACCCGCCATACAATTGGCCTCGGCCGAGGGCTGCGGGCGGAATGGAGCGTTTGATCCCGAAGGTCCGTGCCGCGAGGCGGCGTCGGCCGCCGCGCATGTTTTATCCCCGGCAATCAAGGCTCGGCCGGTCTCGACCCGGGTGACTCTCACCGATGTTCGCTCTGCCCCAGCAAGCGCGACAGCCTATCGCCCGGTTGAGGCCGGTGCAGCAGCCGGCGGCGCGCAGGTTTTGAGAATCCCGACCCGGGATTGGGGGATCCAAGTCGGCGCCTTTGCCAGCCCGGCTCTCGCCCGCGCGGTTGCCGAGGCGGCGCGTGCTCAGGCCCCCGGCCAGCTTCGCAGCGCCGTGATCACACTGCCGCCGGTCTCAGATGGCGGTTCTATGCTCTACCGCGCCCGGCTGGTCAATCTTTCGGCCAGCGGCGCCGAGAACGCCTGCACCAATCTCAACCGGCGTCAACTGCCCTGCGTCGTTGTCCAGCCGAGCCGCACCTGAACACTCGACGCGGCTCTCGGACACCTTAAGCGGCCGGCCGGCGTTATTCGGCGGGTGCGGGCACGAGCGGCCGGCGGACGCGGATGCGAGCACCGCCGGCACACAGCAGACTCGCCATCAATAGCGCTGCGACGACGACCAGGACCAGCCGCGGCCGCCCCGAATCGATGATCATGCCATAGGGCACCGGCATGATCGCCCCGCCCAATGACATGCCGGAACTGACAAACCCAAACACCTTGCCGATTTGCCCGGGCGGGGCGGCGTCCTTGACCATCACGTCACGCGGTGTGCGGCTGGCGCCGGTCATCAGCCCACCGACAAACAGCACGCCGACGCTCATCAAGTCGGTCATCGGCACAAGCCCGACCCATAGCAAGACCGCGGCCGCCCCGGTCGTCAGCACAACGACAAAAGGCAGATGGTGGTCGGTGCGATCGGCAACCCAGCCGCCGACCAATACGCCCGAGGTCGAGCCGACCATCCAGCCCATCAGCGCCGAGGAGGCGGCGGCGATCGGCATCCCGTAGGTGCGGTGCAAAATTGTAATCAGCCACGACTGGATGCCGGCGCCGGCCGCGGACGAGACCATAAAGAACAGGAAAAACATCATGACCGACCGGCTCAGCAGCATCCGCGCCCCCGATGGTGCGGCGCTCGCCGCGTGTTCGCGCGGCTTCTGACGCTGATCGACAAGAATCCGGCTCTGCCACAAAATCGTCAACACGACCGGCACGCCCAATAGTCCGACCAGCATCAACGCGCCGCGCCAGCCGAGCAGCAATGTCAAGGCCGCGGTCGCCGGTGGTGCTGCGGCAAAGCCGATATTGCCGACAAAGGTGTGGAAGGCGAAGGAGCGGCCCAGCCGCGAGCGGTCGATCGAGCCGCTCAAGATCGAATAATCGGCGGGATGAATGACCGAATTGCCGCACCCCGACAGCAATGCCAGCGCCACGATCTGCCAATAGGATGTGGCGAACGCCATCGCCGACACCGACAGCGCCATTGTCGCGGTGCCGGCGACCAGAAACAGCCGCGCTCCATAGCGGTCGACGAGGAACCCCAACGGCGTCTGAAGGATCGCGGTCGCGGTCGCCATCACCGCCATCGCCAGGCCGAGCTCTGCGAAGGACACGCCGAATGTCTTCTGCCAGGCGATGAACACCGGTGGCAGGCAGAGCTGATAATAGTGCGACAGAAAATGGCCGGTGCCGAGCAGCGCGTTGACCCGCGTGTCGCGGCCGATTGCTGGTATTTTGAGCATCGGCCGATGCTGCCTCAAAGATTGTGAGCGGTCGAGTACGAAACCGCCGATTGCCCTTCGCGAGCCGTAGAGCTGATTTGTCGAAATGCGGTTCCGAGATCACCGTTGGTTGAGTGTAAGCCTCTGCGGGCAACCGTTCGACTGACGAGACGAATGTCGATGATAAACGCGAATTTCTGAAGAGTATCGGTGGCCCCAACTGCTTAGTTTTGGATAATGCGATCGGCGGCAAGCGCGATCTTTTTCGATCGAGTCGCCGCCCACAACACACCCAGCGCGCCCACCCCGGAGGCCGCGAGCGCACCCGCGACAAGTGGCCGGTTCTGCTTCTGCCAGCCGCCATGCGATGTGTCACCCACGGCGACGGGTGCGAATAGGTTGCCGTCGGTGACCGGCGCCGGAGCGGCTTGGCGAAGATAAAGCTCGAGCAAAGCCGCGGCGATCCGCCCGGTGATCGTCGGAGCCGCGGCATGGGCGAGCTTGACCAGAAAAGCCGGCGCCCCAACGACGGCCCGAGGCTTTGGCCGCGTCGCCAAGCGCGCCATGACATCGGCAACCCGTTGCGGATCATAGACTGGCGGTGCGGGCTGCAGCACCCGGCCGGTATAGTTGGCGCCGTGCTGGACGCCAGGGGTGTCCAGGAAAAATGGGAAGACGTCGCAAATGTGAATGTCGGGCCAGCCGGATAATTCGGCTCTAAGGCTCTCGGAAAACCCGGCCAGTCCGAATTTACTGGCAGCATAAGCAACCGCAAACGGCGCCGGTGCCCACGCACCGACAGAGATGTTGTTGATCAGGATGCCCTGACGCTCGGCAAAAAAATGCGGGAGTACCGCATGAGCACCGTTCATGTACCCGATCAGATTGGTCTCGATGACACGCCGATGCGCCTCGATCGGAGTCTCGGTATAACGGCCCACCGCACCGACCCCGGCATTGTTGATCCACACCCGGATCGGGCCGAGACGATCAGCCGCTATATCAGCGAGCTGGCGCACCGCCTTGGCATCGGTGACGTCGGTCGGAATGGCGAGGGCATGGCCGCCCAAGCGCTCGCACTCTCGCGCGACGTTATGGAGCAATTCCTCACGCCGCGCTGCGAGCGCCACGCGGGCGCCGCTCCGTGCAAAGGTCTTGGCGGCTGCGCGACCCACCCCGCTGGAAGCCCCGGTGATCACGATCGTTGCATCGCTCAGCCTTTGCATGTGCTCGTTTCTCTATTCCGATACTTCGCCGCTCCGAAAATGCGTGCGGAGCAGTATCAATCGCTCCGCCCGCGATACCACCTAGCGCGATTGGCGTCGCGACCCGCTGCGTCTGCCGCGCGATGACTCCTGCTGCCGACCTTGCTCCTTCTCGTCTTCGTCCTCCTCTTCCTCTTGTTCTTCGTCCTCTGCCCCCTCCTCTTCCTCGCCCTCGATCATGCGCGGATTGACCTCTTCCTCGGCCAACCTCGTCATCTCATTGTCGAACTCCTTGCCTTCGTTCAGCACCTGCTCCATGGCCTGAACCGCCTTCTGCTGCTTGAGCAAGCGCCCCATCGCCGCTGCCGTTCCCCAGGCCGCAATGCAGTAATGCTCGATCTTTTGCATTGACGCGAGCAGTAATGGGTCGCGGAACCTCTCATCGTCGACCGCATCGAGATGCTGGTTCATGTCTTCGATCAGCCCCTCTGCCGCGATATTTTTTTGACGACCTTTCGAGACATTCATTTCCTCGAATGCGTCGTCGAGTTGCTCGATCAGCGCAGCCCCCTGCTCTCGCCTCTGGTCGAGCATCTCGCGAAGCCGGGGAGAGCCGACCTGCTTTGCTACCCGAGGTAGCACTCGCGAGAGCTGGCGTTCGGCGCTATAGATCTCCTTGAGTTCGGAGGTCAGCAATTCCTGTGGTGAACGCATAGAGCGCATGACGACCTTCATCGCTTGGTGGGACTATGCGCGCCAACGTCCTCATCTCGCCCGCGTTCCGATATCCCCGCAGCAAATCGTGCGAAATCGCCGATGCAGTGCTTATGAAGCTTTTGATTTACGACATGATTATGATTTCAACCTTAGCTGTAATGCGATGGCAACGGCCAACCATATCCACTCGGTCTGGCACGGCCCCTCGCGCGATTTCGGCACCAACTTATTGCGCAGGCATTATGAGCGCGGACCACATCATGCGGCAGCGCGAGGCTAGCTCGCGCTGCTGGATTCGAATTGCCAGGGAAAAGCGCAGCGCCGCATCGGGCCGCGCCGCAACAGAGGTCAGGCGGCGCGGGCGGTGGGAGCGGTCGCCTCGCGGGCGGCACGACGGATCAGGTCGGCGCCGCGCTCGGCAATCATGATCGTCGGCGCGTTGGTGTTGGTCGATGTCACTGTCGGCATCACTGCGGCGTCGATGACCCGCAGCCCTTCAAGCCCATGCACCCGCAACTGGTCGTCGACCACTGCCATCTGATCGCTGCCCATCTTGCAGGTGCAGGTCGCATGATAGACGGTGGAGCCTTTTTGCCGCGCGTAATCGAGTAATTCGTCGTCGCTCTCAACCTGGGCGCCGGGCAGGATCTCGGTGCCGCAATACCGGGCGAGCGCCGGCGCGCTAAACAACCGCCGGACAAACCGCAGCCCCCCAATCATCGCGCGCCGATCTGTCGGGTCAGAGAGATAGCGCGGATTGATCGCCGGCGCTTGGCGCGGATCGGCGGATTTGGCCTCGACATAGCCGCGCGACAATGGCCGCATCTGCCAAGCGCCCGCGGTGATTCCCGGAAAATTATCGAGCGCGCCGATTTGGCCATCTTTGAAGCTGCCGGGGGCAATGCTGATTTGCATGTCGGGGGTTGCCGATTCCTCAAGCACCTTGACCGAAGCCGCGGCGAGCGACGCGCTGTAAGTCAGCATCCCCTTACCGGTCACCAGATAGCGCAGGATTTCGGCAGCCAGCGCCGGGCCGCGCGATCGCTCGTTGATTGTTGCCGTTCCCTTAACAGGATAACTGACCCGGGCGATATAGTGGTCCTGGAGATTCTGCCCGACCCCGGGCAGGGCATGATGCACCGGGATGCCGACGCGGGTCAGATGCTCGGGGGCGCCAACGCCTGAGAGTTGCAGGATGTGCGGCGAGTTGATCGCACCCGCCGATAGGATCACTTCGCGAGCGGCATTCGCGCGCTCGACAGCGCCGCCGCGCTCGTATTCAACGCCGATCGCGCGCTTGCCGTCGAACAGGATCCGGCGCACTTGCGCTTTGGTTATGATTTGCAGATTGGACCGCTTCATCGCCGGGCGCAGATACGTGCGCGCCGCACTGGCGCGGCGGCGCCCGCCGCGGGTCTGCTGGCAATAGCCGATGCCGCCGTGCGGTAGCGAGTTCACATCCTCGCGGTATTCGAGCCCGATCTGCTGGCCGGCCTCGATCGCGGCGCGGCACAAAGGCGGGATATCCGTCATGCGCGAGGTGAATAGCGGGCCGCCCTTGCCGCGCCATTCATTGGCCTCACCTTCCCAATTCTCTGCCTTTTTGAAATAGGAGAGCACATCGTCCCACGACCAGCCGCGATTGCCGAGCTGCGCCCAGTGATCAAAATCCTCGGGTTGGCCGCGCACGTAAATGAGCCCATTGATCGAGCTCGAACCGCCAAGAACCCGGCCACGCGGATAGAGGATCGCGCGCCCGGCAGTACCCGGATCGGGCTCGGCGTGATAGCCCCAGGTCAGCTTCGGATGATCGAGGAGCTTCATAAAGCCGGCCGGAATATGAATATAAGGGCTCCAGTCGCGCCCGCCGGCCTCGAGCAGCAACACCCGAATCGTCGGATCTTCGGTGAGTCGGTTAGCGAGCACACAACCGGCAGAACCGGCGCCGATAATGACATAGTCGGCCTTCATCTAGTCCTCCCACCCGATCGCGCGCCCTGCGGCCGCCGCAAAGTCTAGGCGGCTTCTGACAGCAGGGCGCGAATATTACACGCGGTTATCGTAACGATCGGAGCGCGGGACGGCAATTCCGAGCTGGCTCAGCACGAGGGATGCGACAAAACGTGCCCAGCGCGTTGGAAGGGGTCAGGAGGTGGCCCAGAGGTGGAGTCAGAACATGGTCCAAACGTAGAGAAAAAGTGTGTTGTTGGCGTTGGCGCTTCGCCCCATGCCGTCAATATTGTCGGTCGAGCCATCGAACTTGGTCCAGCGCGTGTATTGCAGACCGATGCGAAAATTCAGCCAGGGCCAAAAGGCGGGGCCGCCATGGCTGAACGGCAGGTAGGCGATTTCGAAGATCCAACCGGCACTGTTCGGGCTTCCTGTCGTCGTACCGTAGAGCGTCGCATCGGCCGTGCCGCCGACCGACACTCGCCCCGCAGTCAGGCTCCAGGTTTTGTCGTAAATGTATGATGCCGAAACATTCAACGATTGTAGCTGGTCGTTGGAATTGTCGGCGAGCCCGAGAGCCTGACTGGCGCTGGTGTTGTGGTTCTCGTGAATCCAGGCGCCGCGGAACGTGACTGTGTGCGGATCGCCGAGATACTGGTATTGGGTATCGACGCCAACGTCTGTAAACGAATCGAGGCCGACCTGCGACAAGCGCATCGGCAGGACGCGCGCTGCCAATCCGAACGTTCCCATCTCCAGGGAGTGATTGCCGATATTTTTCTCGACTGCAGCTCGCCAATAAGGTGCAGTGCCGCCGATCGGGCTTTGCCCGAAGGTGTCGACGCCGAGCGCCAGCTGCGTGCTGTTCGACAGCGAGCGATAGCCGCCGAACTCGAGATAGAACGTGTCGTCGAGAAAACCGTAGGCGCTCATACCACCGACCTGCTGGGCATAAACTTCGTTAATGAAGGGTGTCGCCGTCGGCATCGGCGCGAAAGCCGAACGGATGTAGGGAAAGCTCCAGGCTGGGATCGTGTTCCACACGTCCTGCACCGTCGGATTGTTGTTGGCGTCTATTCCCCAAAGAAAGGTGTGGCCGCCGATATTGACCGACCGCGCATAACGGATGTCGGCGTTGTCCCAGCCGAAGCGATGGGCGACGCCGTCATAGGTCCCTTGAATGAACGCGCCCGAATTCTCGGTGATCCTTCCGCCGGTAAACAGACTGATTTGCTGCATTGCGAAATCGTTGTTTGCACCGAAGCCGGGCGCCAGCCCGCCTGGCTGCGGTTCCTGGAGGTGCGTAAAGGTCGGCTGTAGCATGACGGCAAAGGGCGGACCTTTCCAGTCGCCCCCACCGAGCGTATAGCCGCCCAGCTTGAACCGGCGGCCGAACGGCGTCAGCTCCAGGAAAGCCGTGTGGCAAGTCGCGCAAGGCTGCCCGGTCTGGCGCGCATAGAGCGGCAACGCCATTGCAGCCCTTGGCACGAGCACTCCATAAAATACCGCCATCACAGCCAGTGCGCCGAGGATGCCAGTCGGTGACAGGGCGCGCCGGCGCATTGCGAGCCGGATATACCGGCAGCGCCATAAAATCATCGAAAACTTCCTCTGTAGGGCGTGCGTTCGGCGCCGTCCAATAAACAAGAATCAGTTCATCTTTGAAGCCCGCTCGCTGGGTTCCGTAGCGAATGCGACGGCGTTTAACGCCGAGCGTTCTCGCCCGCAGGCTCCGGCGGTGTTGCTTAGCCGGTTGCGGGTGCAGTTTTCAAAGGCTGCAGCGCTTGCCCTAGCGGCATGAATATACGGCAGAATCCTTGTGGGCTGACCAGTCCGTCGATCACTTTGCAGCTGTCTGGTGCCACGAACTGACGGCACTTGCTGCAGTGCTTATCACCCTCGGGATGATCCTGATAAGCGACCGCTGCCTTTGAAATCTTAGGCGCCGCTCCAGCGGGTTGGCGGCTTTCGACAATACCAGCCGCGGCACCTATAGACACGACTGCACCTTGCAGCAGCAGGCGGCGGGAAAACCCGCACCGGCCCTCCGTTTCGTCAGACATAACACCCTCTCTGTGGCGAAGTGAATAATTCGCGACCAGATCCGCTTCGGTATTGGCGCCGCGCGTCTCGGGCATTACGACTCGGCTTCGGGACTGGTTATTCCCAATCGTTTGAACACCCCTTCCCTGGGCGATTTCGAAGAAACACAGCCAAAGCCCGGCTATTGCAATGGTCGGCTGACTTGCCTGATCGATTGAGATGGATGGTTCACGTTATTGTGATCAGACGATGTCAAGCGACTGCCCGGCCTAGTCGCCACGGTTCACGACTATGTGATCACTGATGGTCGGAACAGCCGCAATCAATGCGGAATAAAAGCCTGCCCCGTGAGTCGCAGTGACTGTCAGCAATGGTATCTGCCGGTATCCAAGTGTGCGCCGGCAAACGCAGTAGCGCCACGCTACTGCGTGCCGCTGCTGCTGCCCATGTCCCATCGCAGAGAGGACTATATGCCTCATATCAATCGTATTGTATCTGCCGCGGCTGTCGCGGCCGCAGTTTTTGCCTCGACACCTGTTCATGCCGACGATGACGGCCTCTCTCTCTCAGAGAAGAACCGTTATGTGGTGACCAACCTTACCTCGGATATCCCCGGAGTGGCGCCGAATACCGATCCGGTACTGCAAAATGCCTGGGGTGTCGTATTTACCCCCGCTGGCAGCCCGTTCTGGATTTCGGATAATGCGACCGGCTGCTCGACCCTCTATGACGGTACGGGAGTACCGCAGCCTACACCGCCATTGCAGGTTAAAATACCGCTGCCGGGTGGAGTCATACCGTCGACAGCGTGCAAGCATGCCGATCCCAACAATCCTCCGGATCCCACACCTGCAGCGCCGACCGGCTTGGTGTGGAATCCTACGACAAGCATGACGACAGGATTTCTGGTTCCAGGAACGAGCCTACTTGCGACCTTTATCTGGGACACAGAGGACGGAACGATCTCAGCCTGGACCGGCGGCTTAACCCCGCCCGATCAGGCGGTTCTCGCCGTCGACAACTCGCCGGGTGCGGTCTACAAGGGCCTTGTCTTTGGTATCAATTCCAATGGCGTTTTCCTGTTTGCGACCAACTTCCGCGCCGGCACCGTCGATGTATTCGACCACAATTATCAGCCGGTGACGACCAAGGGAGGGTTTTCCGATCCGCAGATCCCATCCGGCTTTGCGCCGTTCGGAATCCAGAATATAGACGGCGCTCTGTTCGTGACCTACGCCAAGCAGAACGCGCAAAAACATGATGACGTCGCCGGTCCCGGCAACGGCTTTGTCGATGTGTTCGACACCGACGGCAATCTACTGAAACGCTTTGCCTCCCAAGGGCCGTTGAATTCGCCGTGGGGGGTTACTCGCGCGTCCTTCGCCTTTGGGCGGTTCAGCGGCGCTATTCTGGTCGGGAA
>JAFAOB010000442.1 GCA_019238055.1 Alphaproteobacteria bacterium | reverse complement strand
ATAGCAACATCGAGAACCATCATGATCAAACAAGCGCTGGCTGCCCTGCTGACGATAACATTGGGATTCGCCCTGGCCGGAGAAAGTCTCGCCGCAGAAACCTCGGTGGCGCCCAAAATGTACAATGGGTTTCCCAACAGACCGCCGGAGCGATCAGTAGTGAGGCCGCCGGAAATGCCGGCAGTCAGTCCGACCGCCGACCAGATTGAGGCGAGCAAGGTCATCGGGGCCGATATCAAAAACGCGAATGACACGACGATCGCCAAAATCACCGACGTCATCATCGATCGGCGCCTGGGTACGGCTGCGGTCGCGGTTATCGCACCGGCGGCCGGTGCCAAACCGTTCGACAAGGGCAAGAAAAGTGCCGTGGCGTGGACCAGCCTCCAGTTTGAGCCGCGGCCGCTCCCTCATTTTGCGACAAAGCTCGATCAAAAGGCGCTCGACGCCAGCACTGCGTTGGTCGAACGGGCAAAGACCGGCGATTCCTATTTTGATGTCAAAAGGGATCTGCTCGGCAAATCGGTGGTCGGACCGAATGGTGATCAGCTCGGCCATGTCCAGAATGTGGTTTTGAATTTCACAACCGGGCGCGTCGTGGCCCTTGTCATCAGCACCGGCGGTTTCATCAATATGGGCGGAGCCCATAATCATGCGGTCGCCTGGGATGCAGCCAAGCCGCAACCGGGCCAGAATGGCGGTGCGGTGCGCGTCGCCGTCACAAAAGCCCAGGTCGACGGGGCACCAGTCATGGCGACCATGGCCCCGGCGCCGATCGGCCCACCACCCAACCAGAATGCCGAAATCCGCCACGATGCGACCGGCAATATCAGCGGCAGCAAGATCCCGGCGACGCAGGACCGCCGCTAGCCGCTGGTGCTATTGCCGACCGTATTTGACCGGATTGAGCCGCGTAACTAAATACGTCGGGTGGTAAGCATCAGCGATCCGGCGAGCCCTGGAGGTGCGAGAACATGTCCGAACCCGTGAACAACATCGAGGAGCGTCGCGTCGTATTGACAGAGCGCGCCCTCCGGCGCATCGCCATCCTCAAAGAGCAGGAACAGGCCGGTAATGCGATGCTGCGCATTGCAGTGTCGGGCGGCGGCTGCTCCGGTTTTCAGTACGGCTTCAGTTTCGACAACACGCGTAACGAAGACGATCTCATCTTTGAGCGGGACGGTGTCGGCGTTGTTGTCGACGATGTTTCGCTTGACTTGCTCAACGGCGCCGAAATCGATTTTGTCGAGGATCTGATGGGAGCAGCGTTTCAGATCCGCAACCCAAACGCCGCCTCGTCATGTGGTTGCGGTAATTCGTTTTCGGTCGCCTGACTTCCGCTTGGCTCCGGACATGAAAATCGCCAGCTGGAACGTCAATTCAGTCAAGGTGCGCTTGCCGCACCTGCTATCCTGGGTCGAGGAAGTGCAGCCCGACGTGCTGTGCCTGCAGGAGACGAAGTGCCCGGCCGCCGACTTCCCGCGGCTCGAATTGGAGGCGCTTGGTTATCGCGTCGAGACGATCGGTCAGCGCGCCTATAATGGTGTGGCGTTGGTCTCGAAGCGTCCCGCCGAAGAACTTGTCTGCGGTCTTCCGGGAATGCCGGAAGACGAACAGGCTCGCTATATCGAGGCGTCGTTCGGCGGGGTTCTCGTCGCCTCGATTTATCTGCCAAACGGCAACCCGGTCGGGACCGACAAATTCCCCTATAAACTCGCCTGGATGGAACAGCTCGTCCATCGGGCGCGCGATCTGCTGCGACGCGAGATCCCGGTTGTGCTCGCCGGCGACTACAATATTTGTCCCGCTGACGAAGACGTTTACGATCCGGCAGCGTTTCGCGACGACGCCTTGTGCCAATTGGCGTCGCGCTCTCGTTTTCGCGCATTGTTGTATCTCGGCCTGACCGATGCCTATCGCGTCTTTCATCGCGAGCCGCACCGCTACACCTTCTGGGACTACAAAGGGGGCCACTGGAACCGCGACGAAGGCCTGCGAATAGACCATCTTTTATTGTCGCCACACGCGGCCGATCGGGTCGCCGCCTGCGACATCGACAAGAAACCGCGAGCCAAGGATCGCGCCTCAGACCATACCCCGATCTGGTGCGAACTCGCAGTCCAGCCGTAAGCCAGAGGCCTGATCTTCAGCGGCCGTGCAGAAATCGCTCGGCGACGGCTGCGAGCGTATCTTTACCTTCACGAAACAGCGCCAGCGGCACCATGATCAGTGCTTGCTGACCGGGTTCGAGGGCGTCGAAATCGACGGCAAGCCTGAACTCGCCGTTCTCAGACACGGCGAGCAGGATGGCTCCCTCCGGCGCGCGCGGCTGGACATCCTCGTCAACCGTGAACTCACCGAGCGCAAATTCCTGACCGGCATACGCGACCCGGCCGCGCGATCCGGAAAAGCGCGACATGCCGACAAAAGCGGGGGCGGCCAGCGCAGCGACGGAAAAGGTGGTTCGGAACCCGAAATGCCGCGCGATCGATGCGGCAAAGGTCGGTTCGGCAATACGCAAAACCGCCGGCATCGTCGGGTTGCGGGCCCGCGCGCCGAGCGCGATTTCGAGGTTCAAGGTGTCGACATTGGTAAGGGCGACGATGCTGTGGGCGGCATCGATATTGCACAGGTCGAGCGTCTCGTCGCGACTCGCATCCCCCGTCAACAGGTCAAAGCGGCGCTCTCGCGCCAGTTCGACAATTGCCGTATCCGGCGATTGCTCGATCACGACCAGCCGCTTGCCCAGGGCCAGCAACAGCTCGATAACCGCGGACCCGATGCTGCCAGCACCGCAGACGATGATGTGGCCGCGGCGATGCAATGGGCGGAGCCCCTGCAGGGTAACCCAGTGCACCCGGGTCAATAGCGATGCCCCGAACGCGATAAACAGCCCTGTCAGGGTGGTTCCTGACAGCATCAACAGCATCGCCGCTATGACTTCCGTAAGATCCTTGCGGTTTGGCGTGATGTCGCCGTACCCGGTCGTCGTCATTGTCGCGATGACGAAATAGACCGCATCAAGCCAGGTCGTGCCAAGGGCTGCGCGGAAATAGGCCGCACCGGCAACAAAAACGACAAAGGCGGCGACCGCAAGCCGCACGAGGATCGGATTTAGTCGCGGCCGTCGAGCTCGCTCGCCGCGCCGCAGCTTGCGGAATTTTTGGGCAATTGTCGTGTGGCTGCTGATGACCGGAGTGCTTGGCGCCGTGCGCAAAAGTTTCGCGAGTTCGCCGTATACGACGAGCTCCGCTTCGGGTGCGATCACCGCATCGCGGGCGGTTGGGGCAGCGCCGTCGACCGCAACAATGCGTGTCGAAAGCACCTGTTCGGCCTCCGCAAGGGTGCAATCTCCGACGCCACAATTCTTGGCGATCCTTGTAGCAAAGCCGGTCAGCGGTCCCTCTGGCTCCGGGAATTGGAGCCCCCGAAAGCAACCGGCGTCGAGTGCTGCCGCGGCATAGGTCGCGGCCGAATGCCATGCCAGCGACACCACCGAGCAATCCGGCAGATTCTGCTCGATCTTGCGCGCGAGCCGGCGGTTGAACTGTCGAAGGACGAGGCGGATGCGGGGGTTGGCGTCGCGCGCCAGCAAGGCTGCGTGCAAATTGAGCTGGTCATCGGACGACAGCGCCAGGATCGTAATCGCATGCCTGACCCCGGCACGGTTGAGCGCCTCCGGCGAGTCCGGCTGGCCGGCGATAAAAACCGCACCCACTGCTTCGACCGCCCGCTCGAAGTCCAGGTCGCGGCGCCACACGACGATGACGCGATGACCTTGCAGCAGGCACAATTCTTGGGCGGTGTCGAGCGCCAGCTGATCGCCGCCGAGGACGATCATGACCGGATCGTCGGATCCGGTCACAGCCGTTGCTACCTCTTCAGCTGTTCGGGTCAGGCGGGTAGGCGTGCTCGACCCCGGTGCTGTCTTTGACAATCCAGCCGTCCACATGCTCGTCGGCGCGGATTGCATTTGGGGCGATCGGCACCTTTCCATAGCCCCCTGGAATATCCAGCACATAAGTCGGCTGACAAAGACCGGAGACCCCGCCGCGCAACCCAGCGACGAGCCGCTGACCCGAGGCGATCCCGATGCGGAAATGCGCGGTGCCGCGCGCCAAATCGGCATGGTGCAGGTAATACGGTTTCACACGCATTGCGACGAGGCCGCGAAATAAGGTCTCAAGCACCGCGGTATCGTCGTTGATGCCGCGAAGCAGCACCGTCTGCGATAACACCGGGATACCGGCGCGCACCAGCCGGGCCACCGCTTCCTTGGCAGCCGTGGTCAGCTCGCGTGGATGGTTGGCGTGAACGACGACCCAGAGCGCCTTCTCCGCTGACAAAGCCGCCACGAGCCATGCCGTTACCCGGGCCGGGTCGACGATCGGAACCCGTGTATGAAACCGGATCACGCCCAGATGCGGGATCGCGTCAAGCGTTTGCACAATGTCGGCGAGACGGCGCGCCCCGAGAATAAACGGGTCGCCGCCGGTGACGATAACCTCCCAGATCTCCGGGCGTTGACGAATATAATCATAAGCGCGCGCCAGCGCTTCGGGCTGCAGCATTGCCGGGGTCTTGCCGACCGCCTCGCGACGAAAACAGAAGCGGCAATAGACCGGACACAGCAAAGTCGGTTTCAGCAGCAACCGGTCGGGATAGCGATGCACGATCCCCGGCACCGGCGACCAGCGATCATCGCCGATCGGGTCGGCAAGCTCCTCGGCGGTGGTTACGAGCTCGGTGCCATTCGGCACGAACTGCGCCGCGATCGGGTCGTTCGGGTCGGCGGTGTCGATCAGCCCCGTCATGTCCTTGGTCATCGCGACCGAATATTGCCGTGCCACGCGCCGGATCTCGTCGATCCGCTCGGGCGCGACCAGGCCCTGATCGATCATGTCCTCGGCATCTAATGGCACCAGCACCTCCTCGATGACTCTCAAAATAATCCGCGGTCATCGAGAGAACGAGTCGCGCCGTAAACCGGCCGCGAGAGAGAGGACAGGGGACCGATTCGCGTATCAAGCGCCACGCTGCAGGATTCCCGCTGCACCGCTCGGGTCGTAGCCGACCGCGACGCGGACATCGACAACGCACACCTTGCCGGCGCGCACCGCGGCAACCGCTTCCTTGATTGCCGCGACGAGCTTTTTCGGGTCCTCGACCGGGCCGATGCCGACGCAACCCTGGCCGCGGGCGAGGGTCGCAAGGTCGATGTCGGGCTCGCGAATCGACTGCCCGATCCAGCGGTTTTCGACCGGGCGGCCGCGCTCGCGGGCAACCCGCTCCTGATGCAGCTCGTCGTTGAAAAACGAGCGGTTGTTGGCGATCACGATCAAGAGCGGGATGTGGTTGTGGACCGCTGTCCACAACGCGGTGACCCCCATCAAGAAATCGCCATCACCGAGGATTGCGACCGGCAGCCGGCCGCTGCCGGTGTCGCGGAGCGCCAGCGCGGCACCGACCGCCATGCCCGGCCCCGAGCCGATGCCGCCACCGCCGTCGGTGCCGAGAAAATCGAGCGGATGACGAAAGTCCCACATATGCTCGCCCCAGCTGAGCGGCAGCCGGATCATCGTTGTCGGAGCGTCGCCCAGCGCCTCCTTCAGCGCTGTCGCCACCATTGGCACCTCGATAATCGAGGCACTCTCGAACGCAGAGGCAGGTGGCGGCGTGCGGCGCGGACGCGGCGCCGGCAAGGGCGGCGGGTTTGGTCGCAACTCCCTGACCGCGGCCAATAGCGCCGGCACCGCGGCATCGGGCTCGGCCAGCAGATAAACATCGGCTGGCGGCAGGCCCTGGTAATCCATGCTCCAGCCGTTATGGACGTATTGGTCGACCGAGACCTGGATGACCTTGGCGGTGGGCGCCCGGCCGCGGCACGCTGTCTTCAATGTGCCGGCGAGGTCGATCCAATCGAGGCTCAGGATCACATCGGCCCCGCCAAGCAGCTCCGCGCCCTCCGGGCCGGTGGCGTGCAGCGGATGGTCGGTCGGGAAGACGGCACCGGACTTGCGGTCGGTCATGACCCGCGCTCCGATCGCCGCGGCAAGCGCCACCCGCCGGGACCACGCCTCGGGATCGCGCGAGCCGCGGCCCGCCATGATTACCGGCCGCTCGGCCCGCCCCAACAACTCCGCCGCGTGCCGTACCAGCGTTCCGCCGGGTTCGGGCGAGGCAGGCGGCGCAAAGCGCGCAATGTCCGGCATCGGTGGCACCGCTTCGACCTCGTCCTCCTGCAAGGCGAGGTCGAAATTGAGATAGACCGGCCCACGCGGTGCGGTCTGCGCGAGCAAATTGGCGCGCAGCACCGCCTCTTGTGCGGCACCGATCGATGATGGCTGATCGTCCCATTTGGTGAAATTGCGGATCAACGCACCCTGGTCGCGCGCGGTGTGGATCCATTCGATCCACGGTCGCCGGCGCGTCGCATCGAGGGCGCCGGTGGCGCCGAGTATGATAACCGGCGCCCGATCGCACCAGGCGTTGAAGATCGCCATCGTCGCATGCATCAACCCGACATTGGCATGGACAATCGCCAGCATCGGCCGGCCGGTGACCTTGGCCCAGCCATGCGCCAGCGCCACCGCACTCTCTTCGTGCAGGCACAGCAGCATACGCGGACGGCTGTTGCCGAGATAGTTGACAAGGCTGTCGTGCAGCCCGCGGTAGCTGGACCCGGGATTGAGTGCGACATAGGGAATGTCGAGTTCGCGGATCGCGGCGGCGATTGCGTCGCTGCCCCAAACCCGGTTCGACGGCGCGCTCGGGATCGGCCGATCGATCTCGCTGCCGGCCGCCTCCGCCCGCTTCTCGGTCTGGATATCCACAACAACCCTCCCTCGCAACGCCGCTTCTGCGCCCGATTACGCCGCATTCCGCCGAGCCGGGCAAGCCCGGCCAGCATCATCGCCGCAAATCTCCGGAACGAGGTCGCAAACGCACCTGAACGCTTAAGCCCGTTCGGGAACCAGCCGCCCATCTACTCATGGGTTGGAGAAGAACTTGGTCGACCTGGGGATTTTGTTCGCCAACCTCGACCACCGAGCACACTGTCTCGCGACACGGCCTTTCGGCAATTTGTTACCCGTGGCGTTACCCGCGGAAATTCGCCATGGCTAACGGTGATGGTAACCCTTTGAGGAATATGGCGCGCCCGAGAGGAGTCGAACCCCTAACCCCCAGATCCGTAGTCTGGTGCTCTATCCAATTGAGCTACGGGCGCGTTCGCCGAAGTCGGTTGCCGTCTGGCGGCGAAACAACTACTCCAGCTG
Source organism: Alphaproteobacteria bacterium (assembly GCA_019238055.1). Lineage (GTDB taxonomy): Bacteria > Pseudomonadota > Alphaproteobacteria > ATCC43930 > CGMCC-115725 > AP-15. The sequence continues at coordinate 24,453 of JAFAOB010000442.1, read as the reverse complement.
CGGACAAAAAGGCAAGGACGATGCCGTGAACAGCGATCGCGGATCAGGCTCGCCGATATGATCGGAGACGCGCAATCAAGGGGCTGGCGGCCAAGGGGGCCGGCGGCTGGTGCACAGCCGGAAATGAGCCGGCCTACGAGGACACGATGGAAACCGACATCCTCGCGACCCATGAACCCTTGGCCGACGACCCGGCGACCCGGCCGACGATCGAGCTGTTGCCGGTGTCCCACAAACGCGTCGAGGCCGGCCACCCGTGGATCTATTCGAATGAAATCCGCATGGATCAAGCAGCGCGCGCACTCGCCCCCGGTACGCTCGTCACCTTGCGCTATGCCGATGGCGCCGCACTCGGCGTCGCGATGTTCAACCCGCACAGTCTGGTGGCGGCACGCCTGCTCGACCGCGACGCCGGGCGGACAATCGGTCAGCGTTTTTTCACACGGCGGATTGAGCGAGCTCTGCGGTTGCGCGAAAAGCTGTTCGATGAGCCTTTTTATCGTCTCGTTCACGCCGAGGCCGATGGGCTGCCGGGTCTCATCGTCGACCGTTTTGATGATGTCCTCGTTATGCAGTCGAATGCCGCCGGCATCGCGCGGCTCGAGCCGATTGTCCTCGCGGCGCTTTCCGCGTTATTCCATCCGCGGACGGTCGTGCTGCGTAATGACAGTCCGGCGCGCGCTCAGGAAGGGTTGCAGCCCGAGGTCAGCATCGCTATCGGGGTGCTTGATAGCCGGGTGTTGCTGCGCGAAAACGGCAGCCTGTTTCCGGTCGATGCGATGGCCGGGCAGAAGACCGGCTGGTTTTTCGACCAACGCCGCAACCGCGCCTTTGTCGCCGGCCTGGCCAAGGGCGGCGGGCGCGTCCTCGATCTTTATTGCTACACGGGCGGATTTGCGGTGCAGGCGGCGCGCATCGGTGCCGCGGAGACGATCGGGATCGATCGATCGGAAGCGGCGTTGGCGCTCGCCGCCGAAGCCGCGGTGCTGAACGGCGTCGGTGCCATCTGCACCTTCCGCCGCGGCGAAGCCTTTGCCGAGGGCGAGCGGCTTGCCGCCGGGGGCGAGCGCTTCGATACCGTCATCGCCGACCCGCCGGCGTTTGCCAAATCGCGCAAGGAGATGCCGGCGGCGTTGCGTGGCTATCGCAAGCTGACGCGGCTTGCCGCGGCGCTGACCGCCCGCGGCGGATTTCTGTTTTTGGCCTCGTGCTCCTACAATATCGGCGCTGTCGACTTCGCCGAGGCGGTGCGGCGCGGCGTCGCCGATGCCGGGCGCAGCGGGAGAATTATTCGCACCGCAGGTGCCGGGCCCGACCATCCAGTGCACCCGGTGCTGCCCGAAAGCGCTTATCTCAAGACGATGACACTCGCTCTCGACTGATTGAGCGTTCTCGACCGAGTGCCGCGGCGCGGGCTTTGGGGGCCGGCAGTTCGATGTGGAATTCGGTCCCGCCGCCGGTGCTGGCGACCAGCATCAGGTCACCGCCATGCGCCCTGATCAACTCACGGGCGATCGCGAGGCCAAGCCCGGTGCCGCCGGGCCGGGCCGAGCCGAAGAATGGCCGAAACAGGTTTTCCCGCGCCTTTGGCGGCAGACCAGGCCCGTCATCGGCGATGTCGATTACAATGCTGCGGCCTTTATACGCTGCGGAAACCCGCAACCGATGGGCGCCGGCCTCAAGTGCGTTGCGTGCGAGATTTGACAGCACGCGGTAGAGCTGGTTGCGATCGGCCTCGACCTCGAAATTGGGCGCCACCACCATATCAATCGCGAAATCGTCGGAACTCGCCAGGCCGGCGCCGACCTCCTCGACGAGTTGCGACAACAAGAAGCGGCTGCGCGCCAATGGTGCCGCATCCTCGCGGGAGAAATCGAGAGTGCGCGTGCATAACGCCACCGCCCGGTCGATGGCCTCGATCAGGCGTGGCAGGATGCGGCGCACCTCGGGTGCGGCACTGGCGGTCAACCCATCGGTAACCAGCCGCGCCGTTCCCAGAATATTGCGCAGATCGTGGTTGATCTTGGTTACCGCGGTGCCGAGTGCGGCAAGTCGCGCGCGCTGCGACAGCGCGCGGAATACGGTCTGCTGCAGCACCGCCAATTCGCGCTCAGCAACACCGATCTCGTCCCGCCGGCGGCTTGCCAGGATTATGCGAGCGGCGTCCTCGGGGTCCTCGCGAAACGCCATCATGCTGGCGGTGATCCGTCGCATCGGGCGAACCAACAGCCATTGCAGGCTCGCATAGACAAGGGTTGCAGTAATCAGTGACAGCACAAGCGATAACTCGAGAATGCGGGTCCCGAAATCCCACATCTCGCGGCGTAAAGGCGCCTCATCGAGCAGCACTTCGACAGTTTCGCCATTCCCCGCCGGGGAAGGACCCAACACCCGCAGCAGCCGATTGTCGCTTCGCGAAAGCGCCATCAGCGAGCCGCGAATGGCGCCCCACATGCTCGGGTGGGTCAGATCGACCGTTGCATCCGGTTTGGTCGGCACCGGCTGGTCGAGCATCGTTACGGTGCCGCCCGCGCCGTGCACGATCACGGCATGGGCCTCGACCCGCGCGAGCATTTTATCGACAAGAGCGCGGTCGAGACGGCCGCTCGGGCTCGCCTCCGACGCCAGTGCCGCAAGCTCGCCGGCAGCCAGGCGATCGTCGAAATAGGTCATACGAAAGCGCGCGACCGACGGGACAAAGATCAGTATCTCGCCGAGCAGCACAAAGCAGGCGGTCAAGACCAGGAGCCGGGCCGACAGGCTTTTCGACAGCATGGGACGGGCCTCGCTAGCCGAAGCGAGCCAACAGACGTACGATCTGACGGGTGCGCGGCGAAAACAACTTCGGTGTAAAAAAACTGCCAGCGGCGCGCTTACCGGCCTCGCCACGTGTTGGATAGGGCACGATCAGATTGGCGAACGCCCCGATCTTGAGCTTTTGCGAAATCGCCAAAGCCCAGGGCAAGATCAACTCGCCGGCTCCGGGCCCGAGGATTGAGGCGCCAAGAATGCGACCACCTTTGCGCGTGACGATTTTGACCAGCCCCGCCGTGTCGCGCTCAGTCTGAGCCCGATCGTTCTCTGAAAATGACCAGCGTAGTACCTCTATACTATCTCCGAAACGCTGCCGCGCAGCGGCTTCGATCATCCCGACCTGGGCCAATTCGGGATCGGTATAGGTGACCCAAGAGAGCGCCCGGTAATCCACCTTCGCGGGCAACCGGAACAGCGCATTTCGGATTACGATCCCGGCATGATAGAGCGCGATATGGGTAAATTGCGGTCCGCCAGCGGCATCGCCAATCGCAAATGCGCGGCGGTTGGTCGTGCGCAACCGCGCATCGACGACGATCCCTCGCGCATCCGCCGAAATGCCGGCAGCAGAGAGATCGAGCGCCGCGAGGTTCGGCCGCCGGCCCGCTGCAACCAAGATGTGCGACCCGGTAATCCGCTCGCCATCATCGAGCTGCAGCGCCACGCCGTTTTCATGCCGGGTGGCGGATGCGATCACGATGTTCGGACGCAGTTCGACGCCCTCCTCGGCCAATTGGGTTGCGAGAGTAGTGACAAGTTCGGGATCGTCGCGCGGCAAAAGCGGGCCCTGATCGAGCACCGTCACGCGAGCCCCAAGCCGGCGATGCGCCTGCGCCAATTCGATGCCGACCGGCCCACCGCCGATCACGATCAAATGCTCCGGCAGCACGCGATTGGCAAAGACCGTCTCGTTCGTCAGATAGGGCAGGCGATCGAGCCCGATAATCGGCGGCACCGCCGGTTGTGAGCCCGTCGCGATCACAAAACGCCGCGGGTGGATCTCCCAGTCGCCGGCACGCACTGTGCGCGGGCCGGTGAAGCGTGCTGTGGCCTGCACGACCGTCACACCAAGCGCGCGAAAACGTTCGGTCGAGTCGTTTGGTGCGATCGTATCGATTACGTGCGAGACACTATCGACGATGGCGGCAAGATCGATCTCAGGCGGCTGGTAGTGGAGCCCGAGCGCTGGCCCGCGGCACCATGCATCGGCCAGACGGGCAGAAGCGATCAGGGATTTTGACGGCACACAGCCGAAATTGAGGCAATCGCCGCCCATTTTGCCGCGCTCGACGAGCACGACGTCCGCTCCAAGCTGGACCGCGCCAGCCGCCACCGCCAGCCCGGCAGCGCCGCCTCCGATAATGCAGAGATCCGGGGCAAGCGTCTGCATCATGAGCTGCGACGACGCTGGCGGCGCCTGTACCAGACCGGAAGCAACGCGAACAGCGCCAAGGCCAAGATCGGTCCGAGAACGCTCGGATGAAACAGGATATCGGGATCCGGCGCCTCAACCACTTTGCCGAGCCCGTTGCCGATCGCGGCATAGATGAACGTCCCGGGAATAATTCCGATCAGAGTGGCGAGCAAAAACGTCGGCAGTCCGATGCCGACAAGCGCTGGAATGAGGTTGACGAGCCAAAACGGAAACACCGGGATCAGGCGCAACACCAATAGATAACTGAACGCATCAGCGGCAAAACCGGCTTGGAGCTTTTCGAACCAGGGTCCGGCGCGCTGTGCCAAGCCGCCGAGCCCGGCGCGGGCAGCAAGGAAAATGCATGCGGCGCCAAGAATTGCACCCATAACGGCGGACAAGCCGCCGAGCCAGGTCCCGAACAGAAACCCGCCAATGATGGTCAGGATTGCGCCGCCGGGAACCGATAAGGCGACCGCGGCAGCGTACACGAAAATATATACGATAGCAGCCGCAACACCCCAGCGGGCCACCAGGCCAGACAGCCGCGCGCGATTTTCGACAAAGGCCGAGAAGGTCAGATAATGATGTCCGCCAAGCGCGATAAAGATAGCTGCAGCGGCAACCAGGATGCCCAGTGGCACGAGACGGGGCCAGGAGATGGCCGAACGGGTTCGGGCAGTTTCGGGCATCACGCGTCCGCTCGGCCTGATTGCGCTGGGGACGCTAGCATTAGCATCGCGGCTTAGCGCTCAATTGTTTGTGAGGCGTACCTTCTCACAAAGGCACCCGAGCAAGTATAGTTAATTACTGTGATGTTTGTTGCAACTTTAACGGAAATGTTGCAATATTTAGCTGCATCGTCCTGTCTCCCTAATGGCCCTTGAGCACGATGCGCATAAGTCTCGCCTTCTCCTCCTCCGGGCGGGATAACGAAAACCCCGGTCATAGCGACCGGGGTTTTGCTTTAGAGATCGCCTGGGCGCCGTCTGCCCGCCCCTGACCGAGTATCCCGGCCCAGTCGATTCCAAATCGCCGCAAATCAGTCACAACCCACGCGAGCCCCGCATAAGAGCATTTGGATGCGGCTCGCCTATCGCCGGTACCGGCTCGGTCCAGTCCCGCCACAACGAAATCAGCGCTGCCATCACCACCGGCCCGAGAAACAGCCCGAGCAATCCGAAGGCCTCAATGCCACCCAAGATCCCGAGCAGCACCCACAAAAACGGCAGCTGCGCGGCGCCGCCGATCAGAAACGGTCGTACGAAATGATCGGCGACAAACACCACGACCAAACCAAAGGCGACGACCCCGATCGCAGCGCCAGTGCTGCCAATCGCCAGAAGGTAGAACCCTGCGCCCCAGAACGCAACCGCAGCGCCGAACGGGATCGCCGCGAGGACACCGGTGATTGCGGCGAGCGGCACGACATGCGGCAGACCTGCGAGCGCATAGGAAAAGCCGATCACGACACCCTCGGCAAGGCCAACGAGCACCAAACCCGTTACCGTCCCGTGCACCGCCGCAATCATGTGCCCGGCAACCCGCTCGCCGCTCGGTCCAAGAACGCTTCTGCTCAGCTTCAGCAGCTTACAGCACAACGCATCTCCATCACGGAACAGGAAAAACAGGGTCAGCAACGTAAAGCCGAACAGGATCAGGCGGTGGACCACCTCGGCCCCGATTTTTCGTGCTGATTCTGCGGGGACCCCGGAAAACAGCCGCTCTAATAGGGCGCGGAATGTCTGCGGATCGCTCAGATGGGACTTCCACCATCCGGCGAGCGGCGCGCCAATCCCCGGCACACCCGAAAGCCAATCGGGTGCCGGCAGACCGGTGTGGCGCAACTCGCTGAGATAATGCATCAGGTTGCCGCTTTCGCGAGCGAGCTCGAAAGCGGCGTAGCCGAGCGGAACGATCAGGACGAGACCGATCAGCAGCGTGGCGCAAAGCGGCAGCAGAATCCGGTGACCGCGCGGCGGAAACGCCCGTTCGGCGCGGTGATAAAGCGGCCAGAGTGCGATGGCGATGATCGTTGCCCAGGCGAGAGCCGGCAGGAAACGATACAGAATCCATATGCCGAGCACGCCCAGCGCTGCCGCCAGCCCGATGCGCGAGATCCACTGCGCCAATATCCACGACCCCGCTTCGATCTGCCTCGTTCTCTCCGGAAGATCGTCATCGCAGTTCATTGCGCGTCCTCGCCGATTGTCGACATCCCCAACTGAAAGTCATGCCGGGCGAGTAAGGTGCCGCCTCAGCCTTCGTCAAGGTTCGGGGCAATCGACCGATCGTTTTTGATCGAGCCTGGGTAAAAAGCGCCTGGGTAAAAAGCGCCTGGGTAAAAAGCGCCCCTTGCTTGTGCGCGGATAGTTGCAGCGCTAGGCTCACGCGTTAATTCGCGAAGCAAAGATAAGCGAGGAGTTGGTCAATGGGCCAGACGCTTGAACAGCTTTCGGCGGCATGTCACGACGCATTGACCGCCAATCCGGGGGTCGAAGGCCGCAACAACGCATGCGCGCTGATAAAACAGGTCTTGACAGATAAGGAATTCATTGCCGCCCATCTGGGCGATGACGGGCCCGAGCGCAAGATCCTCTATGAGGATCCGGAGCTCGGCTTTTGCATCCTCGCGCATGTCAATCACGGCGCTCGAGAGAGCAAGCCACATGATCACGGCCCGAGTTGGGCGATCTATGGCCAGGCGCAGGGTGAAACGATCATGAGCGATTGGGCGCTCGTTGAGCCGGCGAGCGAAGACAAACCGGGCCGCGTGCGCCTTGTTCGCGAATATTCTCTGACCCCCGGCATGGCTCATGTCTACAACGAGGGGGATCTGCATTCGCCGCGCCGGACCGCCTCGACGAAACTGATCCGGGTCGAGGGCACGAACCTGGAAAAGGTGCGCCGCCTCGCCTATGAGGCGATCTGAGCATCACTTAAACCGATACGTGCGAGGCGGGACAACCCGCAAAACGAGAAGGGCGCCCGAACCGGGCGCCCTTTGTGAATTTGTCTCCGATTGGTTACGAACCTGGCGGCGGCGCCCCAGGTCCGGGCGGCGGCGCGCCAGATGGAGGTGAGGGCGGTGGTGGAGCCGCAGCCGCTCCGCCCTCGACGATTTCGACGCGACGCGAGTGCGCAGCCGATTCACCGGCGGCTGCTTCGCCAGCGCCACTGACTGTAATGTCAGTTTGCGGTACCCCCCCGGTTTCGAGCGCGTTGGCGACAGTTTGGGCGCGCTGCTGCGAGAGGCGCTGATTGAGGGCAACCGAGCCCGCGGTATCGGTGTAACCGGTCACCTGCACGGGAGACGGCGGTCCCGATTTAAAGTGCGCAGCGGCGGCCTCGACAATCTGATGAGCCTCCGGGGTCAGCCTGCTGCTGCCGGAGTTGAAATATACATTGAAGCTCTGCTGGGGCGGTGGTGGTGGTGCCGGCGGCGGCGGGGGCGCTGGCGGCGCTGGCGGCGGTGCCTCTTGCTGAGCGCAGGCAGCGATTGCCAGTATCGAAAGAAGCAGGAAAAGACGTTTCATCCGTTCCTCCAAACAGCTGAACCGCTACACATTAAGTTGATTTTGACAATCGCACTAGTAGCAAAAGAGTTGGTTGTTACGGCACTACCGAGCGATTTTGGAGAAACCGGCATTCGGGACAGAACTGGAATTAGCCGCCAGCAGCCCCTTCGGTATTGACATAGACGGCGTAGAGCGACTGGCTTGCAGCCATAAACAGATGGTTGCGCCAGCGACCACCGAAGCAAAGATTGGCACAGCGCTCAGGCAGGGCGATTTGACCGATCATTGTCGCATCAGGGGCGAAGACGACAACCCCGTTGAGGGCAGGCGAACCCCAACCGCACCACAAATTACCATGCACGTCGCAGCGGAAGCCGTCGGGCGATCCTTCGCCAGCGCCGACGAATACCCGGTCATGGGCCAGCCGGGTGCCGTCATCGACAACATCGAAAACCCGAATCTGGCGCGGTCGCGAGCGCGATTCGACAACATAAAGCCGCTTTTCGTCGGGTGAGAAGCAGAGGCCGTTGGGGCCGTTGATATCGCCCGCCACGACTCTCGCCTCGCCGGTCTTGCCGTCCACCCGATAGACGTTGGTTGGCAATTCGGGCTGCGAACGCTGGCCTTCGTAATAGCCCAAAATTCCGAAGGGTGGATCGGTGAACCAGATCGAGTCGTCGGATTTGACGACGGCATCGTTTGGCGAATTGAGCGGCTTGCCCTCGAAACGATCGAGAATGACGGTGATCGATCCGTCATACTCGGTACGGGTTATCCGCCGGCTGCCATGCTCACAGGTTACCAGCCTGCCTTGCCGGTCGCGCGTGTTGCCGTTGGCGTTGTTCGAGGGCCTGCGAAATACCGCGCAGCTGCCGGTTTCCTCATCCCACCGCATGATGCGGTTGTTCGGGATGTCGCTCCAGAGAAGGAAGCGCCCATCGCCGAACCACACCGGACCCTCCGCCCAGCGGAAGCCCGTTGCAAGTCTTTCGACCGCGGCATTGAACGGCGGCTTGATCGCATCGAAGCGCGGATCGAGCGTGCGGATAGCCGGATCGGGATAGCTCTCGGCCGGCCGCCAACGGCTGGCCGCAAGCGGAACGGCGACACCGACCGGTGGCGAGTTGCCGGATCCTCCAGGGATTGCGCTCATCGGCTCTCAAACCTCGGGATTAGGTGCAAACACAAAGTGGGCGGGACTGACCCGCCCACTCCGCGCTCGTTCACTGCGGAGAAGCTTGTACTGCTGAGGTCTTGCCAGACTCCGCCGCCCTCACACCCTTCTAACTTTACTAGATAACCTTTTCCTCGCGCAGTTTTGCCAGCTCTTCCTTGCTGAGCCCGAGAAGTTCGCTGTAGACGGCGTCGGTATCGGCGCCGAGCAGTGGCGATGCGGTGATCGGCACCTTCGAGCCGCTCATCTTGACCGGCCAACCCGGCATCTTGAAATCGCCGCGCACCGGATGCTTGACCGTGACAAAGATTTCGCGGCGGTTGAGGTCAGGGTCGTTTGACAACTCCATCGTGTCCATGACCGCCCCGGCGGGGATGCCCTGCTCGCCGAGCCGCCTCATGACCTCGAGCTTGTCGTACTGCCTGGTCCATTCAGAGAGCATTTCGTCAACCACATGACGGTTCTTGAAGCGCTCTTCCGGGCTGTCGAACCGCGGATCGCCGATCAGATCTTCGCGCCCCATCATCTTTAAGATTCGTTCCCAATGCTGTTGGTTGGCACGCGAAGTATAGATATAGCAATAATCGTTTGGCCCACCGCCCTTGCACGGATAGGTCTCGCTTGGCGAATTGGTGCCCATGATGCTCTGGTTGCCCATGCGCGGTGCGGCATGGCCCCACAGATATTGGGCGGCGTAGGAGATGCGGCCGTAATTGATGACGCATTCCTGCATCGCGCACTGGATCTTCTGGCCCTCGCCGGTGAACTGGCGCTGATACAGCGCGGCGAGAACGCCGATCGCGGCGTGCAGCCCCGTGCCGGTGTCGCCGATTGTCGGACCGGGTTTGATCGGGCGGCCGTCGGGCTCGCCGGTGATCGACATAGCACCCCCGGTCGCCTGCGCGATCATGTCAAAGGCAAGGTAGTTTTTATAAGGGCTGTCCTCGCCAAAGCCCTTGACCGAGATGTAAATGATGCGGGGGTTGATTTCACGGACCACGTCATAGCCAAAGCCCAGTCGTTCGATAACGCCGGGCGCGAAATTCTCGGCAAAGACATCGGCCTTTTCGATCAACCCGCGCAGGATGGCTCGCCCCTGGTCGGTCTTCAGATTGGCGGTGACGCTCTTCTTATTGGCGTTGAGCAGCATGAAATATTGGGAATCGACGCCCTTTTTGTCGGTCGACGCGCCGCGGCCCTGCTCGCCCCTGGTTGGCTCCTCGACCTTGATTACCTCGGCGCCGAGCCACGCCAGTGTCAGCGTGCATGACGTCCCCGCTTCGAACTGCGTCAGGTCAACCACCCTGACGCCACTCAGAGCGCCTTGTTGCACGTTGGGGGTTGGGCCGTTCTCGGGCGTTGGGTCATTGGGCATAGGATTCCTCCTGATCGTATTTTGGTGCCGCAGCGCGCGGGCGGGTTGCCAGTCTATCGCTCTATCTAATCGATGACCATACCGGCGAGGCGCCGATCGCGGTCTCTGGCCTGAACTGTCAGCTTTCTCGGCCATAACGTCAACGCTCTCGCCCGTATAGCAGGGTCTTCAGCTCGGCAGAGCGGATTGAACGAGCTTGACCCGCCTCTGCGGCCTGGCCGACGACCTCAGCGGCCAATGACACTGTGATTGGCGCGGAGCGATTTTTTGCGCTCGGCCGGGCACCGCCTTCAGATGGCGGAGCGCGCAGTCGGATACTGCTCGGGGCGGTAGGTTCGGCTCATTGTATTGAGCTTCAACGGCACCGGCGTGCCGAGCCAGATCGCATAGCGCGAGTGGTCGTCGTAGGAATTGTTGGTCAGCGGATGGACCAGAACATCGAGACCATCGCGGTTCAGCATCAGCCAGGATACGGTGGCCTGGAATTGCGAATCCGTAAAGGTGAACCGAAATTGCGGCACCGGATGCGGTCCGCGCGGCTCGTCGCTCAGTTCTCTACACTCCACCCCCAGGGTGGCGGATATCGTTTCACGCAATTGCGCCGCTCGCGCTCGGGTGCTGGGGTTGAAATAAACGTGGGCGTGATAGCCGTCGATTTTGATCGACTGTTCAGCTGTATCGGTCATCATTTCCTCCGCCATCTAACCTTTTTAGACGGTCTGCAGACTCATCGCAAAGCTTGTCGCAGCGATCGATACCTGGCGCAATAGGCTCGCTGTGGACCCGATTAGCGTTGCGTTTTATGAGCTTTTTAATTGGGTTAGTTGGTCAGGGCAGGATTGACGATGGCCAGAAAGGAACCTGCGGGGACCTGCTGTAAGGTGATTAGAACGCCCAAATGCTCTGAGCGACGGTGTCGCCCAGAGCACAAGGGAAGCAGGCAGGTTGGTTTAGCCCAAAGAACTTGGCTGTCGCAGCTGGATCAGCAGGGACGACGGCCGCCAAACCCGATCGCGGAACGCTTCCACGAGCTGTTCACCATGATCGCCATGCCGAGATAGTAGGCGCAAGCAGCCGAGGCAACCATGAACCAGCCGCCGATATTGCCGATGATGACCCAGCCACCTGTGGTTACGCCGGCAAGGTTCGGGATCCCGGCCAGGGCAAAGCCGATGCCGACGAGCCCAAGCATCGCAACCAGCGCGAGATTGGTGCCGATCGCCGCCAAGCACAGGGCAAACGAGATGAACGCAAAGCTTTCCAACAGAAAGCCCCAGATCACCAGCGAGCCGCCGCTGATCGGCAATGCTCCGCCCGACATCAACAGAAACGCGGTAGCGGCCAGTACAGCAAACGCGCCATAGCAGGTGAACGCGGTTGCCAGCAGCGAACTCGCCCGTCGATAGCTGAACAGCCCGGCGATGAATTGAGCGATGCCGCCAAAGATCAGCAAGATCGGTACGACGGCGATGAAATGGATGGTTCCTGCCGGGATCATCGCGAGGTGCGCTGGCACCGGCCCGGTTACAGATTGCACCGCGGCGGTGGCCGCGGCGGCGACCGGCGGACTGGCCGCAGTAGCGCCGGACGCGCCGCCGAAGGGCGTCCCAAAGGCGCCGCCGATCACGGTGCCGACAATCCAAGTACCGGTGGCGTAGGCCCACAAACCCAACGGCGATGAATCTCCGGTGCTGGCCATTGCGCGCTCTTCGAGCGCCAGCACTTCCTCGTCGGGCATCCGCGTAATAACCGGCCCCGCGGTTGTCCAGGTGGCCCGCTCCTGACGCTCGCGGACCCTATCCACTGTCGGGACATCTACCATTTGTCTTACTCCAATTGCGGTTTGCTTTCGTAGCGTCCATCGCAGAACCGGTTCAGTACGGTCCTGCCCCAATAACAGTTCTGCGTCGGAGCGCACAAAGGCAGGCAAAGTCGCCGACGCCACGGCTCCGGCGGACTCACACAAAAACCTGTCGAAACTTCGTGTCGACCCGGCTTCACCAACCTCCACCCACACTAACTACAGCAGTTGAGACGTGGTTCCTGTTTTGGTGAACAAGTCACGGGAAAGCCAGAGCGACTGACTTCAATGCGGTTCGCACTTGCCCCAGGCAGCCCTAATCATCGACAAGGCTTGCCTTCTATTCTACTTCAGCTTGGGCTTGCCGAGCCAAGTCATGCGACCGTGAAGAAGCGGTATCTTGCCGTCCAAAGGAATCGCGGCCAGTTAACCGCGCATGGATGTTTCAGACACCGATCGGCAGGCGCTCGCGGTGGCGATGCGGCGCCTGGAAACACCGAGTTTCGCCGCCCGAATCACACTTCTTATCGGCCGCCCGGCGGAGTTGGTGGCGCGGGCCTTGCCGGGACGAGCAACCGGGCTCGTCGCCAAGGCGGCCGAGACCGCATTGACGCGGGCGCTTGACATCGCCCTGTTCAGCCTGCGTGATCCCCGGCTCCAGGGTGGGCGCCTCGTTCATTCGGCGCTCGCTTCGGCCTCGGGCGCGGTCGGCGGCGCCTTCGGCCTTTCCGCACTGACGATCGAATTGCCGGTTTCGACCGCAATCATGCTGCGGGCGATTGCCGCAATCGCCCGCAGCGAGGGCGAGGATCTTGCCGACCCCGCCACTGGCCTCGCCTGTCTCGAGGTGTTTGGTCTGGGGCATTCCGGGTCGACCGCTGCCGAAGCGGCAGAAGGCGGCTATTTCGCGGTGCGGGCCTTGCTCGCCAGCGGTCTGGCGCAGGCTGCTGATGCAATGATCAACAAGGGCTCGCTCCATGGCGGTTCGGCCATGGCATTGCGGGCTCTATCGCCGATCGTCAACCGGTTTGGCGCGATTGTCTCCCAGAAGCTCGCGGTCCAGACGGTGGCGGTTGTGGGAGCGGTCGGTGGGGCGGCAATCAACCTCGCTTTTACCGAGCATTTTCAGGATCTCGCGAAAGGCCATTTCACCGTGCGCCGCCTCGAACGCGTTTACGGCAGCGCAGCGGTGCGCGCCGAATACGATCGGCTCAAGACCCTCGAACCCGATCAACCGCTGCGAATAACAGCCATCCCAAATCACCATTGCTGAAATTCGCGGCAGCCGATTGCCGTCAGAGGCGGCAGCCTATAAATCCTGCGCATAGTTTCTGGGCTGATCGTGAGAGGCGCGCGCATGACGGCGGAGGCGGCAACAATCGGGCGGATCGGAAAGGTCGGCGAGTTTCGTGCCGTCGGGATCGTATCCTCGGCGCATTTTGTCGGGCATTTCCATATGATGGTGGTGCCGCCGTTGTTTGCGCTGCTGACGCGGCGATGGAGTGTCAATTTCGTCGAGCTGGGCTTGGCGCTTACCGTGTACGCGATCGTTTCGGTCGCAGCGCAATTGCCGATGGGCTATATGGCTGACCGGTTCGGCTCGCGAAAATTGCTGATCGGTGCGCTCTTCCTCGGCGGCGCATCCTTGGCTTCGATCGGCATTTTCGACCGGTATTCCTGGCTTCTCATAGCGGCCGGGGTTTCGGGCATCGCCAACGCCGTCTATCATCCGGCCGATTATGCGATCCTCTCGGCGCGGGTAATGCCGTCGCGGATCGGGCGGGCGTTTTCGGTTCACACTTTTGCCGGGATGCTCGGCAATGCGCTGGCACCATTGACGATGCTGGCACTCGTACCGCGGGTCGGCGTACCGGGCGCCTTGATCATGGCCGGGCTGGTCGGGCCATTGGTCGCACTGCCATTGATTTGCGCCCCCTCGATCGAAGGGCACACCTTGGCAGACGCCAGGGCTCAAGGGCATGGCACGGGCAAATCCGGCCGCAACAGCACAGTGTTCACGCCGGCGATCCTCGGCATGATGGTGTTTTTCGTCGTCCTCAGTCTGTCGACCAGCGGGCTCACCAATTTTTCGGTACCGGCGCTGATGCACGGCTATCATCTGCCGTTCGCAGCCGCGAATCTTGCCTTGACCGCGTATCTGACAGCGACCGCTTTTGGCGTGCTGAGCGGCGGATTTATCGCTGACATGACGCGCCGCCACGGCGAGGTCGCGGCGATCGGCTTTACCGTGAATGCGTTGCTGATCTTGCAGATCGCCTTGTTTGGGCTGGGTCCCGGATTGCTTGTTGTAGTGATGAGCATGGCCGGCTTTCTGTCGGGCATTATTCAGCCTTCACGGGACATGCTGGTGCGCGCCGCGGCACCCGCCGGCGCGATCGGACGCGCTTTTGGTGTCGTGACGATCGGCTTTAGCCTCGGCGGCACGGTTGGCCCGATGCTGTTCGGCTGGATCCTTGACCGCGGCGCCGCACACTGGATTTTCGGCGTCAGCGTCGTCTTTATGTTATTGACTGTCGTCGTGGCGCTGATCGGCGACCGGCAAATGGCCGGACGCCGGGCCGCGCTCGCTCAATCGACCGGGTAGCCTGACGGCCATGTGTTTCCACGGCGGTTCTTGATGCGCGGCGAGCACCAGCCGCGCCTTGCGCAGATCCAGGAACCGCCGGCGGAAGCAGCGCGCAACGACGATATCGCTCGCCTGCGCCCCACGAGCGGGCCGCAGCGGGATCTGGTCCGCACGGTCCTCGCGATCCTGTTCATCGGCGGGCTGATCGCAACCTCGTTCTGGATTTTGTGGCCATTCCTGCCGGCGACCCTTTGGGCCACCGCCCTGGTCGTCGCAACCTGGCCGATCATGTTGCAGGTGCAGCGCCGTCTGTGGAACCGGCGGGGCTTGGCGGTTGCGGTGATGACCTTGGCGCTCCTGTTGGTCTTTGTCGCCCCGTTCTGGCTGGCGGTCGCAACGATTGCGCAAAACTTTGATACCCTCGTCGGGTGGACGCAGGCGATCGTCGCGTTCAGACTGCCGCCGCCACCCGCTTGGCTCACCGATTTGCCGATGTTCGGGAGCCAGATCATCGCGGTCTGGCAGAAGGTCGAGGCGAGCGGCATCGACGAACTCGCGGCCAAAGCCGCACCTTACGCCGGCGGTATGGCCGGGTGGTTTGTCGGTGCCCTGGGCGGCCTCAGTATCACGATCGTGCAACTGCTCTTGACCTTGGTCATCGCCGCGGTCTTGTACGCCGGCGGCGATCGCGCCGAGGCGATTGTTGAGCGTTTCGGGCACCGGCTCGCAGGCGTGCGTGGACGCGAATCGGTTCGGCTCGCCGGACAGGCAATTCGCAGTGTGGCGCTCGGCGTGGTGGTTACCGCGCTGGTCCAGGCGATCATGACCGGCGCCGGTCTCGCGATGGCCGGCGTGCCGCTGGCAACCGTGCTGACGGCGGTGACGTTCATGCTCTGCATCGCCCAGCTGGGGGCCGGCTTGGTGCTGATCCCCGCGATCGTTTGGCTTTTTTGGAGCGGCCATCCCGGCTGGGGGACGTTCCTCGTGGTATGGACCATTATCGTCATCAGTCTCGACAACATCGTGCGCCCGCTATTGATGCGAAAGGCGGTGCACCTCCCACTGGTGCTGCTGCTGGCCGGGGTGATCGGCGGGCTGATTGCGTTTGGCCTCGTTGGCATCTTTCTTGGTCCGGTGGTCCTCGCCGTCGCCTACACGCTGCTGTTAGCTTGGCTCGACGAGGATCCCGACCCCGACGGGGGCCCCGCCCCGCCCGGGCTCGCCGAATAAACCATTGGCAGGCCTGCGGCAGGGAAGCCCTTGGCAGCCGCCGCGAGCCGACCTATCCCAACGCAGGATCAAGCCAATTCCACGAATTGCAGGCGGGCATAGAGCTGCCCGCAATTGACTATTTCGGCCTGCGAGGTGGTGCCGACGCAGTTATAGTGGGCTTGGTAGCCAGAAGCGACGCTAGTTGTCAGAAGTGGTGTTCGCGTTGGCTTGGCTGCTATTGCCATTGAGTTGATTAGCCGAATCCGGATTGATCTCGGTCAGCGAGGGGTCGAAGGTATTGTTGTTGCCCTCGACCGGAACGGGCGCGTTCGGGTTGTCATAGATTGCGATGGCCCCGGATACGCCGCTATTTTCCATCGTGTTATTCGAGAAATTGATGCTGTTGACGGAAAAAATAAGGCCTTCTTCGCCATAAGCGAACATCGTCCCATTTTGGGTGGCCGCCCCCTGCACCATCGTATTCCCGGTCACGGTCGCTTGGCCACCATTCGGCAGATCGAGCGCATAGCCCGTCGACCCGACGTTGCAGCCGGGTTGGTTAGGATCGCCGGCGCCATCGTAAAGGGTGTTATTCTGGATGGTGTTGATGGCAGCGCGGCTCTTAATGTCGTGCCCGATACTCGTGCCGCACACCTCGTTGCCGCTTGCCATCAGACTGTTGGCTGGGCCGATATAGACCGCGTGACCAAAGTAATTGATATCCGGATTGCCATTGTTCATGAAGACATTATTTTCAAGAACCACATTGTCCGTAGAACTGTTCGAGGTAAGGATCCCCATCTGGTTATTGATAAAGGTGCTGTTCCGAACCGTCAGCGTGTCATAGTCGGTCGTGTCCTGGTCGCGAATGCCCGCACCATTGCCGCCCAAATCGTTGGAAATCGCGGCGTTCTGGAACGTCAATCCGTCGACGGTCAGGCTCGCAAAGGCGAGTAGAATGCCCTTCTCGTTGGGAGCGGAGCAGTTTCATTCAAAATAACCGCTGAACCCGGCACCGCCGCCTGGATCGTCATCGGTCGATCCACCTCAGTGGTATCATTGGTGTAAGTGCCGGGAGCGATGCTGATCACGTAATCGTTATTGAGGTTTGTATCTTTATTGGCGGCGGCGACCGCAGCGGCCATCGTCGGGTACTGGTCAGAGGGAACGTTGAGCACCGTGGTGTCCGCAATCGCCGTCGCCGCAGTCGCAGTCGTTAGAGCAGCAGTGACCAATGGAATTTGCAACATTCGCATTAACTTCTCCTCACAAGTTGCTGCTTCGCTTGCTGTGATCGGACTATAAGGAATTCAAGAGATCGGTGGATCAATTGAAATACTTTCTAGCCAATCAGCCATTTAGAGATCACATCAAAAATGTGACCATAAATGCTGGTCAGTCATCAGGTCTCCTGTCTTGATCTTGTTTCTGGTAACAACTCGAAGGGGTGGGGTATATCAGTGGGGTCGGTCTACAGATCTCTTGCGCTTTGGTCTCTGCAGACTTGCGGAGTTGGGGCGAGATCCCCAAAACGGACCATCGCCGGTCGGCTTTCGTCCAATCTGGGGCCGAATGTGGAAAGGACCCGGTTTGTTGAGATTGCTGATCTGGGAGATCAGCGCAGGCAGGTGATCGACGCTACTGATCGCCAAACTTCGCGCTATTGTCAACCCGGAAATAGGCGACTGTCTGCAGCGCGCTCAAACCATTGACGATTGATTTCGGACCGTTGGATCGACATCCATCTTAACGGCATGTTCGCTGGTGTTTCGCAGAACAATAATGAAGCTGTCCCGAACATGGCTTCGGACGGGCAGCAGTCCAAACCGAGCAGCGGTCCAAAAACTGTCCAGATCAGCAGCGGCGCAGATTGCCTGTTTTGGCGAGCGCGTTGCTGTCAGGCGCAATTGACCGCGTTGGGCTCGGTCCAGTTCGATATTCCGAGCCCGATGAGCGATGATCCAGCGCCACATGGAATGTGGAGCCGCATTGTGACCTCTCCCCAGAAGCTGGGCGCCGCAATCCAGTTGCCGTATCGCTGAGGTCAGTATGACCAGCATCAATCAAAAAAGCGTCGGGAAAACCCAAACTTTGTGTGCCTTTGTGGCAACGCGATGATAGTGCACTGGCTAATCCACTCTCCTCTCAGGGTAGCGGGTTCCGGCTGGCGGCAGATCAGATTGCGATCGAGAATCGAATGACGAAAGAGGGGCGGATGCGGGTCTGGCCCTGCGAATTTAACGTTTGTACCCGCCGACGCACCGCCTTTTCGCCAGAGCCCAGGATTTTCCCGATTAATTCTCGTTAGCAATTGATTCTCGTAGCAATTGATTCTCGTTAGCATAGGAATTGAGCGATTTGGGTCGCGCGCAGGGTAGGCCGTCAATATCTGGTTTGTCGCACGCCTTGAGATCCGACGGTCCTCGTGTCTGCCAGAATTCGACTTCAAGGTGTTGGAGATAATCTGCCTTAACGCTTATGGCGAGTTTCGTGCTGATTTGATGGGCACGCCGTTTGCCGCCGAGGCCATAGACCAAGCTTGAGCTCGGCTTGGCCTCGTGAGCCTGCCCAAACCCCGGACAACGGTTTCGGTGGGCTTTACCCTGAACAGAAGGAGAGTTCCGGATGAATAAATTTGGGTTGGCGATCATCACCACCGCGTTCATCGCCGGCAGCTCAGCGATCGCCCTCGCTCAGACCAGCGGCATGGGTGGTTCTGGTGGCCAGGGCTATGGCGGCGGCACCGGCACGATGGGCAACTACTCGGGCTATGGCAACCAGGGCTATAGCGGCACCAACGGGACCATGGGTAACCAGGGTTATGGCGGGAATACCGGCACCATGGGCTACCAGAGCTATGGTAACCAGGGTTACAACGGCGGCACCGGCACCACCGGCACCATGGGTTATCAGGGCTACGGTAACCAGGGTTACAACGGGACCATGGGCGCCCAGGGTAACGGCACCCAGGGTTATAACAGCACCGTGGGCAATTACGGCTCCGGAACCATGGGTACTTCCGGCACCCAGCCCTACGGGAGCGGCTCGGCTTATCAGGGCTACGGCGGCCCCGGCAACGCAGGCCTCGGTAGCGGCATGTATCAGGGCACTGGTGGTACGGGAACCGGCGCCGGCTACGGCAGCAATGGTTATGGCGGCGCAACCGGGATGACTGGGAACAGCTACGGGACCCAGGGTTACGGCAGCGGCGGCACCGGTGGCATGGGGACCGGCGCCGGCTACGGTAGCACCGGTAGCTACGGCGGCGCTGGCATGGGCGGAGCCGGCGCTGGTGGCGGTACCGGCGGGACCGGGCTCGGCAGCAGCGCTGGCGCCGGGTTTGGCGGCGCCGGTGGTGGCCGGTAAATCAACCCCGACTTGGCAAAATTCTGAAATGGGGCGGAGCGGGCGCCGAGCGGCGCTCGCTCTCACTAGGCGACCGCCTGGGGCCGAGTCAGGGCCAGCGCTTCTCGCGCGATGGCAGCGGTTGAAGCATCTGCCGTATCACCGGCGACCTGCACCGTCGGGAACGCAAATTTGATGCCGTTCGCATCAAACGCCTTTTTGATCCGGGCAAAGGCGGCGCGGCGGATCACGAACTGCTCGCCCGGCAGGGTCATCATCTTGGCGCGCAGCTGGATCGCAAAATCGCCAAAGGCGTCGACTCCTTGCATCTTTAATGGCTCGATGATCAGCGGCGCGAATTCCGGCTCGGCCGCAAGATCGAGGCCGATCTGCTTGATCAGCTTTCTGGCGAGATCGAGGTCGGTGTCATAGCTCACGCCAAGCGTGATCTTGTCGATGACCCAATCGCGGCTCATGTTTTCGACGGCACCCAACAGGCTGAACGGCACGGTGAAAACCGGTCCGCGCTGATGGCGCAACCGCACCGAGCGGATGCTGAAGCCCTCGACAGTGCCCTTGTAATGGCCGGCCTGGATGTATTCGCCGACCCGGAAGGCATCGTCGAGCAGATAGAACATGCCCGAAATCACATCGCGCACAATGGTCTGTGCGCCGAAACCAATCGCAACGCCGACGACGCTGGCGCCGGCAATCAGCGGACCGATCTCGACCCCCACCGCCGACAACGCCATCATCACCGCCACAACGACGACGACGACAAATAGGACATTGCGAAAGATCGGCAACAAGGTCCGCAGCCGCGCGCGGCGCCGGGCTTCGTCGGTGCTCGGCAGACCCAGGTCGCTCGTCTCGGCGAGCTTGGCGTCGATCGCGGCTTTAGCGACGTGCCAGATAAAATCGGCGATCAGCGCAATCGCAACCACGCTGAGCGCGCCCCGCCCAAAGCGGGTCATCATTGTCTCTTGTGCGGCTAATCTTTCGAAATCGATGCCCCAGCCCCAGGCGAGAAAGCCCAGCGCCGCTATGATCAGCGCCGCCCGCAGACCGCGCTCGAGAAATACGGTGGTGAGGCTCGGTACGGCTGCAATTTCGGTGGAACCCGGCGGCCGCAGCAGATGTTCGACCGCGCACCGGGTCAAATAGTCAGCAAGCGGCCACGCGATGACAACCGCCAACAGCCAGAAAGCCGGCATCGCTCCCGCCAAACGCAATCCCCACAGCAGCACCAGGGCGATGGTCAGCAAGGCATTGAGCTTAACCCGGCTCAAACGACGCGTTTCGCGCACTGCTTCGGGTACGATTTCGTTTTCGCTGGCGACCGGGCGACGCCAAATGGCTTCCATCAGGATCGCCAGCCAGACGAGCCCAAAGCCAGCGCCGACGACATTGACGACCCCCGGCGAAATGCCGAGCGCCTCCTCCAGGTCCCGGGTGATCAGCGCCAGCACGATCCAGCCGATGATAATCTTCAGCCGTACATACCAGAACCGCGCCGCCGCCGAATCCATCGGAATGACCCGGAACCGCTCGTTGCGCGGCGCAAGAAGAAAGCGGCCAAGAACCGCGGCAATGCGGATCGACAGAAAAACGATCAGATACGCCACCACGATGTGGCGCAGCAGCCCCGGCCAGTGAAGGACAAGAAAAGCGCCAATGCTGCCGGCGGCAAAAGCCACGACCGATCCGAAGGCAAAAGCCGCCCGCTCGAGGACGAGGCGTACACGTTCGCTGACAGTGTCGACCGGCTGGGCTTCGAGATGGCGCCGCATCCGCTGTGTGGCGTACTCAAAAAGAGCTTGGGCGCCAAACCCCAGCCCGACAAAAGCAGCGACCAGAGTCAGAATTTTCGCCGGGCGATGGCTTCCGACCGTGCGGTCGAGCATGTCCGCGGCGTTGGCGAACTCCGCCGGCATGCCCGGCACTGCATCGGCCATTTGGGTGATGTGCTCGCGGACCGCCTCGACGCGGTTGGACATCATCTCCGCCGGCGAGGTAAGCTCGCCCTTTAAACCGCCGGTGGCAGAAGCGGGCTTCGCGGGTTCGGCCTTGCTCTGCTCCTTCAACCACGTCTGGACCTTGGGGTCGGCGAGCAGATTTAACAGCGCCTGGATTTCCGAGGGCGGGGCGGTTTCGGCCGCAAGCTTCGCGGGTTTAAACGTAAAATTCGGCGTGCTTGCAGCGTCGGCCGGGGCCAGCCTCGCCGCAGCGATCAGCAGCAGCACGAGCCAGACGACGAGGGTACGCAGTGCGCGCCCCATGGCGGGCCTCCTATTCGATCGCCCGCGCCCGCATCCGGTTTTAGTCGGCGGGCGCGCCGCGTGCGACCTTGCGGCCGACGATCCAGTCCCGATAGGTGGCGCCGGGCATCGGTCCCTTGGCATGCGCGTCGAGCGCTGCCTGATCGCGCCATTTTTCTACCAGAAAAATGTGCCGCTCGTCATCATGGGGCAGCATCAGGTCGAACTGCAGGCAGCCGTCATCGCCGCGCGAGCGCTGCGCGTGTCCGCGCATCAATTCAATGAACTGGTTGCGGTGCTCGGGCTTGACCTCGAATTCGACGACGATCATGACTTGGCTCATCGGCGTTCCCTTTCTGCGTCATTTCGAGGCATCATCGGTCATCGCTCGGCGCTGAAGCAAGCGCCCTGGTTCAACAGGAGAAACAACATGGCCTATGATGCGCTGCGCACCTTGCTGCCAATCGCCGGCTGGCCCGAAGAAAAGCTGCGCCAAGTCGAAATCAGCGGCGGTGCCGACCCGGTATTGCCGACGCCGTTCCGTATCGGTGCCGCCGGGGCGGCGGCGCTGGCTGCGACCGGTCTCGCTGCCGCCGATCTCTGGGAGTTGCGCAACGGGAGCCGGCAGGAGGTGGCGGTCGATTTACGTCAGGCAGTCGCCTCGCTGCGCAGTGGGCATTATCTGCAAATGAACGGCGCGAGGGTCAGAAACGAGCGCAATCCAGTCATGGGGATGTATCCGGCGAAAGGAGGCCGATGGAGCTACATCCACGCCAACTTCCCCAATCACCGCGCCGCCGCGCTGCGCGTCCTCGGCTGCGCGGAAAACCGCGAGGCGGTGCGGCAAGCGGTTGCGAATTGGGATGCGCGCGAGCTCGAGGAAGCGATCATTGCCGCTGGCGGGGCGGGAGGCATGGTGCGCCGCATGGAAGAGTGGGCGCGGCACCCGCAAGCTGCCGCGATCGCCGCATTGCCGTTGATGGAGATCATTAAGATCGGCGACAGTCCGCCCGAAAAACTACCCGATAGCGACAGGCCGCTGTCGGGCATTCGCGTGCTCGATTTAACGCGCGTGCTCGCCGGTCCGACCTGTGCCCGCACGCTCGCCGAGCACGGCGCCGATGTCTTGAAGATTACCGCGCCACATATCGCTGCGCGCGATGATCAGGAATACGACACCGGCCACGGCAAATTGTCGGCACGACTCGATTTGCGCCAGCCGCAGGATCTCGAAACGATGTGCGGGCTGGTGCGCGAGGCCGATGTATTCTCGCAGGGGTACCGGCCGGGGACGCTCGCCAATCGTGGGCTGTCGCCTGAGGAGCTCAGCAAACTGCGCCCCGGCCTTGTTTATGTCTCGCTGTGCGCCTTCAGCCACGCCGGTCCGTGGGCGTCGCGCCGCGGTTTTGACACGGTCGTTCAGAACGTCAGCGGCATCACTTGGCGGCAAGGCGAATTGTTTCCCGGGGCGGAGCCGGGTCCGCAATTCTATCCGGTATCGGCGATCGATTATCTGACCGGCTATCTGATGGCCTTTGGTGCGATGGTTGCGCTGGCGCGGCGGGCGCGCGAGGGGGGCAGTTGGCTCGTGCGCATCTCCTTGGCGCAGACCGGCAAATGGCTGGTGGATCGGGGCGAAGTGCCGGAAGCGGCGCTCGAAAACGTCGAGAAGGAGTTCTATCCGGCAGAAATCGCGCGCTGGTCTATCGAAAGCGAGACGCCGGTCGGTCGCCTGCGCCACTTGGGACCGACGGTACGCCTCTCCGAGACCCCGCCTTACTGGGCCCGGCCAAGTGTGCCGCTCGGATATCACGAGCCAGTATGGCCAGCTCGTGCCGCCTAACCACGGGCGGCATAGGCCCTGCCGGCGGAGCTATTTTGAGTCGAAGCGATCGATAATCGGCCACGGCCCGTCGCCGATTGCGATCGCCTGCGGCAAGCCTTGAAAATAAACGGTGCTGTTCCAGACTTGCGCAATGGTCAATGCCAGAAACAGCAGGCCCGTCGCGATCATGGTCGTAACCCAGGCTTTGGTCAGGGCCGCAAAGGCGAGCTGTTCGATCATTACCGGAAACTCGACTGTGCCAATAAGCGGCGATCGAGAACCGCCGCCCTATTATGACCATCTTCGCCGATGGATCGCCCCGAGCTTGTGAGCAGGATCACATTTGCTGTTTTTATCAGCCGATTTCAACGCGTGTTGCGTCACGGCGCCGATCGTGGCTTCAACCGCTTTACCCGGGCACAGATTTTGCGAGCTTGGACGGCGACCAAGGGCAACCGGCAGACCACGGCAATCGGTCTCGCTCAGTAATGCCGCGAGACCGATCAGCGCGGTCCTAAATGTGCTTGTCGCCTGATTAAAGTGCTGTTCGCTGCCAACCTTGATCCGGTTTAAAGAAAATTGACGGCTACTGATAATCACTGTCGCGTTGCCGCACGAATGGTACCGCAATTACTGTGCCAACTGTGAGATAAAGAGCAAAGTGACAAACCCGCTGATCCAGGCTCACGGTAACGATGACGTTGGGAGCCCAGTCCAGGGCACCGGGAGATAAGTCTGAGACACTTGACCGATGATTACAACTGACCGCAACACATCAGTGAGACAATCTGTTGATCAATCTTAGCCGGAGAAATCAGCGGCCAGCCGGTCCGTCAAAGCCCTTGTGCTTGGCGAAATATGCCCCAATGGCATGGGCGAGGCCGCGGGCGAGGCGTCGGCGGTAGGTCGGCTGTTGCAGCAGCCGCCCCTCTGCCGGGCTCGAGAGGCAGCCAAGCTCTACCAGCACTGAAGGAATCTCGGGCGCCGTCAGCACAATAAAATCAGCCGAGCGCTGGGGATTTGCGAGCAGTTTTACCTGATGGCCGAGCGCGATGACGACATCGTGCGCCAGTTCGAGTGACAGGTTACCAGTCTCACGGCGAACCAGATCAATCAGAACAGCTTCGACC
>JAFAOB010000413.1 GCA_019238055.1 Alphaproteobacteria bacterium | reverse complement strand
AGGGGACCGAGATGGTGATGCCGGGCGACAACATCTCGATGGAGATCGAGCTGATCGCGCCGATTGCGATGGATGAGGGGCTGCGCTTTGCGATCCGCGAGGGCGGTCGCACCGTCGGCGCCGGCGTCGTCGCCAAAATTATCAAGTGATCGCGGCCTTCATTTTGCGTGATGGCGGGAGTTTGCAGCCGCTCCCGCGTGCGGCAGAGAGCCAGTTGCGAGCGGGCCGACGATAGGAGTGTAGCTCAATTGGCAGAGCACCGGTCTCCAAAGGTGGCACTCTGACGGCCTTTCACCCGATCTTCACCTTTTCTAATGTTTTTCACGGGCATAGAGGATGGGTTTCCGCTCTATTCGCTGATAATCACCGGCGTTTCGGTGGCAAACGGCGAGGTGGCGTCCAGGGTCGCCGGATTATCGGGCCAGTTGCTGCGGCGGCATTACGCTGCCGAACGTTGCAACCTCTTCATGCTTCACGGCCCGCAGCAACGCAGGGCTCAGTCCAGCGGCCAAAATTCTCCACCGATAGCGCTACTTTGGTGCCGCGGATGCGTTGAGGCGGAGGCGGAGACAGGGGTGTACGAGCCCGCCTGTATCTTTGGCAGCCGTCGCGAGCGATCATCCGGTAGGGTGGCGGGCACAAGCTTGAACCGGGCGGCGTTTCCCGGACGGATATTCCGTCACGTTCGATGGCCGCAATTGCGTCTTTTGCCCCTCATCATCTGGCGTCATATCGGATAATACTCTCGGGCCCTGTTGAGTGCTCGGCTGGTGGCTCTGGGTCGCCGGAGGTGGCGGGTAGCAAACGTCCTCGCAGACCCGCACATACCCGACCATGCGACAAACACGCTGAACTAGCCCGACTTCGCCAATTGGGGCTCAATTTAAAGAATGTTCGCGGATCAGGACACGGCGGAACAAGAGCTTGGCGTAGCCCAAACCGCCGAAAGTGGCTGGAGTGCCGACCACGTCTATTCCCCGGGCTGCGCTGGTGCGGATACGGGGTGCGGATACGGGGCGGCCATCATGTTTCTGCGTGCGAAAATTCGCCGCAAGGATGGCAAGGAGCACCGCAGCTGGAGCATCGTGGAGAACCGGTGTGTTGCCGGCGGGCGGATGGTGCGGCGCCATGTTTTGGATCTGGGCGAGATCAACGCGACGCAGCAACTGGCGTGGCGGCGCTCAATCGAGGTGATGGAAGCGGGGACGGCGCAGCCGTGCACGCTGTCGCTGTTTCCGGCGGATCGCTGCGCCGCCGCGTGCGCGTGAACGCAGCAAGAAATCCCGATCCGTCTTTGGCGATCATCGACAGTCAGTCGGTGAAGACGGTGCAAAAAGGGCAACGCGGCTATGACAGCGGCAAGAAAACGAAAAGCCGCAAACGCCATACAACCGTCGATGCGATGGGAAACCTTCTGGCAGTCACCGTTCACTCGGCGGGCATTTCGGAGTCGCGCGGAGCCCATCTCGTGTTGATCCGCCTGTTTCTGGTCTTGCCCAACCGGCTCAAAATCCTTGTCGATGGCGGCTACAAACAGGGCGTCATCGACTGGAGCAAGGCCGTGTTCGGCTATCTCCTTGAGGTCGTCAAACGCCCCGAACTTCACCTCTTCAAGGTGCTGCCAAACGCTGGATCGTCGAACGCACCTTCGGCTGGCTTGACTGGTTCCGCCGCTTGTCCAAGGACTATGAACACACCCCAAAGACTTCCGAAGCCTTGATCCACTTTACCACGTGCACCCTTATGCTCAGGCGGCTATCAACTTTGTAAACGGGCTCTGAGAGCCGCGCAAACCTCGCACCAGGCTTTTGGTAAGCGGGGCAAAACCCGTGGCGGGAGGGTTGGGGGGTTGTCCGCGGCAGCAAATGAGTTCAGGCGGATACGGGACAGCAACTTGTCCCGGGATGGCGAGCCGATCGCCGAGATAATCCCAAAAGGTGAGGCCAAGCTTGGCACAGGTTTTGGCCAGGCCGAAGAAGGCATCACGGCATTGGCGACCGGCACCGCTGCGCGTTCCGCCGCTGATCTTGCGCGTGATGACATGCGCGCGGATGTCGCGCTCCGAGCCGTTGGTGTTGAGCGGGATGCCCGGCCGATCAAGCCCTGAGCAGTTCGGATTTGTTGGCGTGCAGCCGTTCCAAGAGGCGGTCGAGCGTGGCAAAGCCGGTGCGCCGGCGGAAGATGCGATCAAAGCGGGCGCGTAATTCGCCGCGCCAACGGGCGGTGGGGCTGCGGCGGTAGGCCTTGAGGTCGGCATAGAACCACCCGATCAGCGCCCGCAGGTGCTCCTGCGCGGCGCGGTGCCGGTCAGTGAAGGATCGAGCTTATGCACCAGCCGTTCGGCATGCATCCAGCACAGCGCATGCTCACCGACGGCAAACTGGCCGGCGCCGTCGCTGACGATCACCGCATCGCGCAGAAAGCCATGCGCCTGGATGCTGCCCCACAGCGCCGCCTCAGTGGCGATCTGGGTCGGATCCGGGGTGAAGCCCAGCGCCGTAATCCCGCGCCGTTTGAGATGCGCCTGCCACGCGGCGGCATCGGTGAACCGGTTGTCGGCATGCTCGGCGAGGCGGGCGGTCACCGCCCCGGCGAGCGCCCGCGCATATCGGCCAGCGCGGCATCGTTGACGACATAATCGGTATGGTCGGCGCGCAGCAGGTCGAGAACGGTCGCGCGGCTCTTGTCGGCAGTGGTGCCGAACCAGGCGAACGTGTCGTTGCCGATCGGCGTACAGAAGCCGTTCTGGCCGGCGTGGCAGGCGCCGGTATCGTCCACTGTGATCCAAGCGGCGGTCTGCAACCGGCCCGCAACACCTCCCGGTTCTCGGCCAGGAACCTATTCTTACTGTGTCATTTTTCTGTTTCCACTCTGGACTGGAGTTTGGAGGCAACACGGGCATCTCGGCAGTGCGTTGATGAGGTGGACGGTGAGGCATCGTCGCAGCGTTGCGATGGAGTTGGGGATG
>JAFAOB010000278.1 GCA_019238055.1 Alphaproteobacteria bacterium | reverse complement strand
CGCGCGGCCGGCATGCCCCAGCACACCGGCAATCGCATCCAGATAAGCTGCCAACCGCGCTTCGCCAGTCAGCGGCTGTCTTGCTCCTTCCTGATCCATCACCCCTATATGGGGTGGTTGGAGGAAAATGACACAGTAAGATTAGCGTCCTGATGCTCAATCGGATTTTCTGTTTCATTGCAACGCAGACCCCCGGATCACGCGACCGCCGCTACGCTTTCGGTCACGCTTTCAAGTTGCCCCACGGTCTCCTTGCCGAACAGGATCGGGATGAAGGCGCCGACCGCGACCACACCGATAATCGTGCCGAAGAAGATCGTCGGCGAGCCGGTGTGCGGCACCACCAGAAACGGCACCAAGCCATTGGCGAAGAGCCGGCCAAAGGATTCGCCGAAGATGTGTCCACGACCGCGCAGCGCCGTCGGGAACTGCTCCGACAGATAGATGCGGGTCGCGGTGAAGGCCGATAACACCGTGAACCCGGTGATCAATCCGCCGGTGACCATCACAACCATCGCATGTCCCCCAGCCCGATGCGCCAGCAGCATCAGACAGAGGCCGGGCAGCGATCCGGCGAGCGCATAAAAGATCGTCCAGCGCCGGCCAAGGATTTCCGCTAGAAACCCGGTGAAGCCCTTGCCCGGGATGCTGGCGAGATAGATCAGCGAGGTCAGGCCGAAGCCCAAGCTGACGCCCATGCCCTGGTCGACCATCGCCTTTGGCAATAGCGTGGAAATCAGAAAGAAAGCGGTACCAGCGAAAACGCCGCTCAGAATGCCGACCGCCGTCCAGCGAATTTGGCCGCGAGCAAACAACGCCCAATAGGGCGGCAACGGCTCGTGCGCTATCGATGTGGTGTCGCCGAGCTCCGCGACCGTGAGCGGCGGCACGCGGTTGCCGCATCGCGCGATGATGCGATTGACGATGTCGACCGCGACCTGCGGCTGACCTTTGCGCAAGTGCCAGCGCGCGCTTTCGGGAAGCACGAAATAAACGATTAGCGGCACGACGAACAGCGCGAGCCCGCCCGGCAAGGCCAGGAACCGGAAGGCGTTGAGGTTGCCGGCGAGCACACCGGCGATAAACGGCACCACGGTAAAGGAGGAGGCCAGCGCCATTTCATAGACCGCGCTGTAGGTGCGCCGGTGTTGCGCCGGCATCAATTCGGCGGCGATCGGGAATGGCGCCGAAACCACGCCGCCGGCGCCAAGACCAGTCAGCAAACGCAAGATGATCAATTGCTCGGCGTTTTGCACCAGCGGGATCAGCAAGGTAAAAAACGTCGTCGCGATCACACCGATCAGCATGATGGCCTTGCGGCTGATTTGGTCCGACATCGCCGAGAAGAACAAACCGCTGACGGTCAGCATGAAAGGCGGGCTGAAGATCAGCCAGCGCAGGTCGGCCTCGGTCAGATGCAATGGTTTCTTGGCCAGCACCAATAGCGAACCGGTCATGACCAAGTCATAGCCCTCGACAAAACCGACAAGGGCAAGCACCGCAATGATCAAAACATGGTAACCGCTGAATGGGATGCTATCGAGCTTGCGCCCGAGCACGTGGCTGGCCGCACCCGGCAGCCAGCGGACAGTTGTTGCTCCACTCATCGCACCTACTCCCAGTGTGATCGTACTGGGAGGCAAGCCGGAGCCACATGACGGCGAGGCCGGCGTTTGGTCTTACTGCAGATGAATATGCACGTCGCTCAAAACACTCTTATCAATGCCTCGCCAATTTTGCTGCTGGGCCCGTACAAGCCCCCAGACCGACGGTTGCTCCCGTTTCCTATAATTGCGGCGGTTTCCCACCTGTTTTTTTACATTCTTCCGCTTCTTGACGACCGAAGCGGGTGTCAGCCTAACTGCGCCGCCTGATCCTGTCACTCGGGAAAACAACCAAAGTTGCGCGAGCAAGCTTTCGGCTGCTCGCGCAACAGAAACTCGCGGCTTGCCTCAGCCTCGACCTGGTCGCCGTCGCCTGGCAGTCCGACCATCAGTCAACCACACAGACTGAGGAGGAATATGCAGGTGCCCCAGCGCCTCCCAAGGAGATAAGAGCGAGGGTGGGGTTTCGCGTCGGCAATAGTGTGTCGGTACTTCGATCTGGAGCATGGCGGGTGGTTGGCGGCGGACAGCCGAGTTGCCGCTCGGGGGTAAGGAAGCACGCGAGCTGCTAAGCTCTGCGGATGGAAGCCGAATCACTCGACATCTCTTTCTATAAGCATGCGCTGATCGTCCTCGGCGCCGCCGGCGTTGTCATCCCGCTGTTTCATCGCCTGCATATCAGCTCGGTCCTTGGTTTCATTCTTGTCGGCATCGTCGTCGGCC
>JAFAOB010000483.1 GCA_019238055.1 Alphaproteobacteria bacterium | reverse complement strand
CACGCTCAGGAGAAGCGTCTGGGCGACGAGCTCGACGCCTTCCTCGCCAACCGCTTCGGCAAGCGCATGGCTCCCGCCCTCAAGGCGATCCATGAAGCCGAAGAGGGCCGGCCGATCGAGACCCTTTGGGACGTCACTGTCGCCGCCACGGCGCATGCTCGCCAGCTGTCGAACAACGACATGCGGATCGAGATCGAACGCGCCGCCGGCAACATCCTGCAACTCGCCCAGTAACCCGAGCCTCACCCCAGCTGACAGAAGTCGGCCGGGGTCGAGGCGTCGAGGCATTCCGCCTCGATAGGGATACCATTCCATGAACATCATAGACATTGCCACGGTGCGTCTGCACACGCGCCGCGAACTGACTGTTGCCGAAGCGCGGGGCCTGGTCATCAGCGCCAATCTGTCGGTGCTCAAGGCGCAGGCCGCAGCATTGTCATTGCATCCCTGGCTCAACACGCCGGAGGAGTGGCTGCAGCTCGAAGCCTGCCTCGTGCTGATCGAGGAGCGCCGCCGCAATCTGCGAAGAGCCCCGCAACGGCAATAGCTGCCCGACCCTGCTGCACAGCCGTGCGGCGGGGTCGAGCCGTTGGAGCATTCCGCTCCGATGGAGCTTGTTTAATGAAAAACCATTTCATCCCCGTCTCGCAGAATGCGAAGACCGGGCCGATTCCCGTCTCGATCACCGAGCGGGCGTCATGCTGGCCCGGCTGCGCGCTCTACGAGAATGGCTGCTACGCCGAAACCGGCGCTCTTGCGATGCACTGGCGCCGCGTTTCGAACGGCCTCGCCGGCGGTTCCTGGGCGGAGTTCTGCGCCAGGATCGCGGCTCTCAAGCCTGGTCGTCTGTGGCGCTATGCGCAAGCCGGCGATCTGCCTGGCTGCGGTGCGGTAATCGACGACACCCTGCTGCAAATGCTGGTCGCCGCCAATGCCGGCAAGCGCGTGATCGCGTTCACCCACAAGCCGGTGCTCGGCGATGATCCTGTTGCTGCTGAAAACCGGCGGCTGATCGCTGCCGCGGTCGAGGCCGGGTTCATCGTCAATCTCTCGGCCAACAACCCGGTGCACGCCGACGAATTGGCAGCGCTCGGGATTGCGCCAGTCGTGACCGTGCTTACCCACGCCTATGCCCGATCTGCGATAAGACATCGCTTCAAGCGGCACAAGGATGTGTGGAGCGAAACGACTGGCGAGTGGCGTGACCGCACAGCCCTGCTGCCACAGCATACCCCGGCTGGCAGGCGCATTGCGGTCTGCCCGGCAACCTATTCGGACGCGACCTGCAAGAGCTGCGGCGCCTGTGCCCGCTCGCGCGACGTCGTGATCGGCTTCCCGGCTCACGGCGCCTGGCGCCAAGTCGAAGCCGTCACCGCCGCTCGCGACGTGCCGGTCGACGAGGGCTGGGCGTTCCGCGATCATCGCACGATGGCCGAGGTCATCGCCGCCGAGGCCCAAACAGCCTGACGCCTTCACCCTCCAGATCAGCCGGTCTGGAGGGTCAAGGCGCCAGAGATGACTCCAATCCGTTACCAACAACCCCGCTTGGCTGCGTGCCCGGCGGGGTTTTTGCGTTTTATCGTAGGACAAATTCCGGTGTTGCGGTGAGATCCATCGCCGTCCTTTGTTGCCTCGCACCCAAAATCCCTTCAATCCAGGTCGCCATTTCGTTCGTCACTGAGAGGCTCGGGATTCGGATACATACGGGCTTTCAGAGCCTCGAGTTGTACGATCACCTCTGGGTCAGTGATTTTCGTGAACCGCGGCACCTTTTCCCGTTCAACTCGGCTGGTTCAAAAAACATGTGTAGCGGCCGCAAGTCGAAAAGTCCTCCGTTCCGGTAGGCATATGCCTCTTCGTATAACGGCCGGTATACTTGCATGAAAGCATCTTCCGTTCGGCAATCATCTTCGGTGTGGTGGCTCACCCCATAAATATAATAGGCATAGTTGTTCAGTGGTCCCGCCGGATCATGCTTGAAATGATAGTAATATCCGGGCTCAGGCAGATCTTTGGGAGAGGGTATGTCATACGCCATATCTCGGTCCATGTGGCTGTGCTCAAAGCATTATACCAGGTTTCGTAACGCGCTCGTCCTTGCCGTCATAACGCCGTGAGGGTCGAAGCTCTGGACGAACGTCATAGAAAAAACGCAGGGCATACAGCCGAGCGGGGTCATCAAGCCTGAATTTCGAAGCAGAGGTGTGCTACTGATGGCGCCAGGAAAATCTTATCCGACGACGGCTCTCGGGGATGTTTGATTTGGGCCGCACCTTTCTGGCCGTGGTCGAGCGCAGTCCCGACGCGCTGGCGATCGTCGACGGGGAGAGACGGCTCAGCTACGCAGCATGGTATCGCGAGATCAGCCGAGTGGCGGG
>JAFAOB010000457.1 GCA_019238055.1 Alphaproteobacteria bacterium | reverse complement strand
TTTGCGTCTCGCCGAGGTGCTGCGGCAATAGAAATTCGATCGCAATCGGCCCGTTGGCAGGCAAATGACCGGGCACTTCGATTTGGCAAGCCATCCTACCGGCTGTCATATTTAGGCTGCCGATGGGATCATTGAGCCGTCGTCAATTTCGGACACGCGGCCAGGTCGTCGATTGCTCAGCGGCCCTGGGGTTCGGCGACCTTGCTCACCCATGGTGTACGGCCGAACATTAAAAAGACAAAGGGCGCGTCTCAGCCACGAACCGGGTCGCGGCGGCACGCGGCACCAGCCGTCGTTCGAGCCGCTCGAGCCGGAGGCGGGCCTCGCGTGCGCGATGGTCGAGCTCGACCCGCGGCACACTCCGGTTCCATGGATTTGCTTTCGGCATAACTCCCTCCATAGCGCACATGCCCCCGACCGCAGCCGAAGGCAGAGCCACCAGATAGCGCTTCGAGCCTCCGAGGACGCGTGAGCTGGGTCACATTTCTTTAATTTTTTGTCGGGTGCCACCCTCTACGTGATAATCGAGAGGTTTCTGCGAGATCGCACGAGCGCGAGCAACGTGGCCGGCACAGCCGGATGCGATCTCGTTGAAACCCGATTGAACTGAACCGTGGGCCAGCGCGCGGGCTATGGGGATTTTAGTAACGCGCTTGCCGCAGCGGCGCCGACCCGCTTTCAGGACGGCCTCGGGCTGACGCCTTGCAGAAGATAGGCGGCGAAAGACCGTGGCCCGGCGGGGGCGTTTCGCCTGAAGATAGTGACAAATAACTGGCTGAGGTCACTATCGCGGGGAGCTGATTGAGAAGTCGGCAAATGGATGCCGGCGTCGCGGCGGCGAAGCGAAGCACCCGATGATCCAAGGGCGAGGGGCTTACGCGTGTTCATGAGCTGTCGTGGCCGGCTAAGGGATTGCCCGCCGTCGTTCGCAAGACGATACCGACCGGCTCCATCCGCCCTCCACAGCAAGGGCAGCGGTCGACGGCGAGCTGTCGACATTCCGGACGATCACGGGCCGGAGCCCGAGCCTGCTCGTCCAACAGTTTACGGCAGAGCGCGAGCTTGTCGCACGCTGACGGTTGGCAAGAAAGCCGTAATGGCGGATGCGATGGAACCCATCCGGGAGGGCATGCAATAGGAAGCGGCGGATGAATTCCTCGGCCGCGAGTGTCATGACCTTATTCCTGTTGTGATGCCGGTAATCGCGCCAGCGGAAGCTGACCTGATCGCCGGCGAGCGCGACGAGCCGGCTGTTGGCGATCGCGACGCGGTGTGTGTAGCGCCCGAGATAGGCAAGCACCGCCTCCGGGCTGGCGAAAGGCCGCTTGGCGTAGACAACCCACTCGCGCCGGCGCAGTGTTGCCATGAGCCGGGCGAACATTGCAGGGTCGGCGAGCCCGGCGAGCGTGCCGAAGAACCCGAGCTTTCCGGCCTCGAACGCCGCCGCGAGCTTCTCCAGGAACAACCGCCGGAACAGCCGCGACAACACCCGTACAGGCAGGAAAAAGCCGGGCCGGCAGGAAATCCAGCACGTGCCGTCCAGTGACAGGCCGCCGCCGGGCACAAGGCAATGGACATGCGGATGATGCTGCAGATTCTGGCCCCAGGTATGGAGCACAGCGATAAACCCGATTTCAGCACCGAGATGGCGCGGATCGGTGGCAATCGTGCTCATCGTTTCGGCTGTCGCCTTGAATAGGATCCCGTAGACCGCCGCCTTGTTCTGGAAGGCGATTTCAGCGGCCGCCGCCGGTAGCGTGAAGACGACATGGAAATACGGCACCGGCAGCAATTCGGCCTGGCGATCGGCCAGCCATGCTGCCTGCGCCGGTCCCTGGCATTTTGGGCAATGGCGGTTGCGGCACGAATTATAGGCGATGCGGACCAGGCCACAGTCGACACAGCGCTCGATATGGCCGCCAAGCGCCGCAGTCCGGCACGCCTCGATCGCGCTCATGATGCGGCGCTCTGTTCGGCCAAGATGACCGGCATGCGCCCGGCGATAAGCCTCGCCATGGCGGCGGAAGATATCCGCGAGCCTACCTTCGGTTGAGAAGCATCAGCGATGCGGCGTGCTACGCCATCGCGCCAGGTTGATCACGATCACCGGATTCAATGATCACGTTCGACCGGAATCGGTGATCACGTTCCTCCGGATTGAGTGATCACGTTCGACCGGAACGCGCAAGCTTTCTCCAGGGCTTCATCCCAGTGAGCGTCCGGATCATCAAGCCGGCGTTCGAGTGCGGCGCGGTCAACCGCCCAGATCTCAAGAACAGCTCCCATGATCCGCTTCCTAATCCTTGTGAACGGTATTTACGCCGCCAGCTCCAATGTTCAGGCCGGAAGATGGGCACAGAGTCGCGGGTCCTAATAGACCAATGCTATGATGTTGTAAAGGTTTGGCCCCTATAAAGCTGATAAAGCTTAGCCGGCGCCAGAAATTTGTCTGGATGGAATTGCTCGATCGCCAAGCGACACAGGAAAAAGGTCAAGTGAAGGCGAGATGTTCATCCTCTGAAATGTTTTGCGGTCGAGGCGATGATG
>JAFAOB010000120.1 GCA_019238055.1 Alphaproteobacteria bacterium | reverse complement strand
AATGTCCATCGCGGGCGGATGGGATTGTGGGCGGAATTCTACGAACGCTTGTTCAATTTCCGCGAGATCCGCTATTTCGACATTGAAGGAAAATTGACTGGGCTGCGCTCGCAGGCAATGACCAGCCCCGATGGGAAAATCCGTATCCCGATCAATGAGAGCGCCGACGACAAGTCGCAGATCGCTGAGTATCTCGAAGCCTATCATGGCGAGGGCATCCAGCATATCGCGCTGGCGACCAACGACATCTACATGACAGTCGAGACATTGGCGCAGCGTAGCATCTCATTCATGTCGGTCCCCGATACCTATTACGAGGCGATCGACGAGCGTGTGCCTGGGCATGGCGAAGATCTCGGCCGCTTGCGGCGCGACCGCATCCTGATCGACGGCGCGCCCGGCGAGGACCAAGGACTGCTGTTGCAGATCTTTACCGACACGGTGATCGGCCCGATTTTTTTCGAAATCATCCAGCGCAAGGGTAATGACGGGTTTGGCGAGGGCAATTTCCGTGCGCTGTTCGAATCGATCGAACGCGACCAGATCCGTCGCGGCGTACTGTCTCATGATTTGACGCGCGAACCAGTACGCTGAACCCATTGGACAAGCGGGCTCTCGCCGGCGGTCCGCAGGAGCGGATCGGCACATCTTGCTTTCCTATGAGGTTGATGCGATCCACCGCTGCGCGGGCGTCGGAGGCTCGGGAGCGACAGGCGCAGACCCCTCGCATGGTTTCCGGCTAAGCGCATTCGCGCAGGATCCGCGGGATGCGCCTGGATTGAGCTCGCGGCTCGGCTGCGGCGCTCCCGATTAGCCGCAGATCGGCGCAGGGTGGGGGACCATGACGTTTTTGCAGGCGATCTTGTTCGCCATCGTCCAGGGCGTGAGCGAGCTGTTCCCGGTCAGCAGCCTCGGTCACGCGGTCATCCTGCCGGCCGTGCTTGGCTGGCACATCGACCAGGATGCGCCGCAGTTTCTGCCGTTTCTGGTTGTACTTCATCTCGGAACCGCGACGGCGCTGTTGATCTATTTTTGGCGCGAATGGTGGGGGCTGCTGCTGGCACTCTTCGGCCGCGGCGAGGAGATCGCGGGCCGACGCCATCTCGTCGCACTGCTCATCATTGGCACCCTGCCCGCGGTTGTGCTCGGCTTCATGTTTGAACATCGGCTGCGGCATCTCTTCGGGTCGCCGGTCGCGGCCGCCGTTTTTTTGATCATCAACGGCTTTGTTTTATTTGGCGGCGAGCGTCTGCGGCGGAGGGCCTTGCGCGCCCATGACCGGCGCGAGCTTGGCGATGCGAACGGGCGCGACGCGTTCTTTGTCGGCTTGTGGCAGACATTGGCATTCCTCCCCGGGATTTCGCGCTCTGGCGCCACGATCGTCGGCGGTCTGTTGGTCGGGTTGCGGCACGAGGATGCCGCGCGGTTTTCGTTTCTATTGGCAACACCGGTCATCGCTGGTGCTGCGGTTCTGGAGATCCCGAAACTGCGACACTTGCCGACCGCAGCCGGTGCCACCGTCGTCAGCGGCGGCACGCTATGGATCGCCGGGCTGGTGGCTGGTGTCACGGCCTATGCCAGCACCGCGTTTCTGTTGCGCTATTTCCGCAGCCATGAGGAAAATCCGGCGCTCGATCCCTTCGCCTATTACTGCTGGGCGGCAGGTGTGCTGGCGGTCGTATTGCTGGCG
The DNA here is from genome assembly GCA_019238055.1 of Alphaproteobacteria bacterium. Taxonomy (GTDB): domain Bacteria; phylum Pseudomonadota; class Alphaproteobacteria; order ATCC43930; family CGMCC-115725; genus AP-15. The sequence goes on along the minus strand of JAFAOB010000120.1, from coordinate 636 downwards.
ATCGGCTAGCTCGATGGCGGCGGCTCGTGCCACCGGGCTTGGCGCGAGTGGTAGCGCTTGACAGTTGAGAACGAATAGAGTACACATTGCCCGACGAACAGCCAGATCAGGCATGGTACCCGTTGGCGCCAGACTTTGGAAATTGAGTTCGGGCGGCGCCGGGGGCCTTGGTCTGTCCTGCACCGAGGCAGGATTATTCCTCGGCGGCACGGCCTTGGTCGAACGCCGCGAACTCGGCTATGAGCCGCGACCCGCGGCGGAACTCGAACGCCTGCTGGCACGAGCTTATGGCGGCGAGCTTACACTCGATCGGGTGCTTCCCGGCTGCCAGGTCGTCGCCGCCGCGCTGGAGCAGGGCAACCTCTGTCTGGCGCAAATCGCCGCGCTCCATCTCCGCATACCCTCTCTGATGAGCTGGCTCGGGGCCGCCTAGAAGCGGAGGACCGCCTGATCAAAGGGGGGCACGACGGCGACTGGCGCGCGCGCAATGGGTAGAGTAGGGAAGTGGCGCGGTGGCGTTAGGTCGGGCATGTCTGTTTCCGCCCCTTTCGTCTGGCGGTGCCTTAGTGGCTCGACCGTGGCTCCGTTTCCACCTCCCTCTCATCGAACCGGACATGCGGATTTCCCTGCATCCGG
>JAFAOB010000196.1 GCA_019238055.1 Alphaproteobacteria bacterium | reverse complement strand
CACCAGTTCGCGCCAGGTAATGACGATTTTGTTCTGTGATATGAAAGAGTTCACCGCCTTCAGCGAAGGCATGACCCCGTCGGCGATGGTCAATGTGCTGAACCGTTACATGACCTTGATGTCCGACCCGGTACACCGGCACAATGGTATCGTCGATAAATATATCGGGGACGCCGTGATGGCGTTTTGGGGCCAGCCTTTTACCGGCCCTGACGAACATGCCGGACTAGCCTGTGATGCAGTTCTCGACCAGCTCGCCAATCTCGATGTGTTTCGTGCCGAGTTGCCCGAACTGATTGGTTTCAAGCGCGGCCTGCCGAAGGTTGAGATCAGGATCGGTGTGGCCACTGGCGATGTCGTGATCGGCAGCATCGGCTCCGAGGAGACGCGCAATTACACCGTGATCGGCGACACCGTTAATTTAGCCTCACGGCTCGAAGGCGCCAATAAGATCTATGGAACTCATGCGCTGGTCAGCGAAGCGACCCACCAGATCGCCGCCGATCGCTTCGAGATGCGTGAGATCGATCAGGTTCTGGTTCTAGGAAAAACTGAGCCGCAATGTATCTTCGAGCTCCTTGGCCACAAAGGCGAGGTTGCGGCCGAGCGCCTCAGGCTACGTGATGCTTTTAGCACGGCGCTCTATGCCTATCGCCGCAAAGCTTGGGATGAAGCCCGCGCCGGTTTCGAGAATTGTCTGGAGATTGCTCCCGATGACGGGCCGAGCAAGGTATTCCTCGACCGCATTGTCAAATTTCACGCGGCCGCACCTGGTCCTGATTGGACCGCTGTGTGGCCGCTCTCCGAGAAATAGCGGCACTGATTGCCTGACCTTCCCCCGGAAAAGTGGACACCGGATTATACGAATTTTGCCTCTGACAGGTCCGCATGATCGTATATCGGGTAACATCAGCACGTGGGAGAATTTCTCTCAGCAGAGATCGAGCGTCTTTATGGAATGGGGAATTGCCATGCGTTGGCGCAGATGTACATTTCTTTGGCCAGTTTTCGCGACCGCATTGGTAATCTTCAGTACAGTTTGTCATGCCTCCGCCGATCGCGGAAGTGCAGTGCTGCGACCGCAAGTGGTATCTTCTTACAATCCATACCCCCCAGGGATTTTACCGGCCGATCTCGCTTCGGAAACAGCGAGGGTTCAGCGCGAGGTCGATACTATCTTCAACGAAGCTCTAGCAGAGTGGAGGGCGTTGCCACCACTGAAAGGGACTAGTAACCCCCCAATACTACAAGGCAGCGGATATCAAGCAGTGGAAATCCTGGGCAAGCTGATGAACTTCGACCGGAACATGTCAGCTCTCAGGAACGAGGCCTGCGGTTTCTGCCATATGCCTTATGCCGGCTTTAGCGGCCCGATCCCGTCGGTCAACCTGACGATGATCGCCTATCCCGCGTCGTACGCTGATCGGGCCGCCAAGCGCACAGCGCAGCGCTATACCTATTCGCCCGATTTTCCAGTGCTCGAATTCGACATCGCCCAGCACGCCTTTTTTGGTGGAAATTTCTGGGACGCACGCTCGACCGGGTACATGCTGCAGAGTCCTAATGCGGAGCAGGCGCAGCATCCACCGGTTGATCCGTCTGTAATGGCTCTCCCCGATACGGCTTGCATTGCTTATCGGTTATCGCAGGCGTCATACCGCCGGTTGTTCTCCGAGGTATGGCACGATTCCTTCACGATCCGGTGGCCTGCCGATACCGAAGAAATATGCTCGACACCTGCAGGAGCGGCAATATTTGAAGGCAACGCCGCGCCGTTGCGGCTCAGCCCCGAGGACCGTGCCAGGACAGCCAATATCTACGATCACTGGGGGCAATCCATTTCCAAATACGAACGCTCAGACCGCCTCAGCCCGTTCACTTCGAAATTCGACGCTTTTCTCGCGGGCAATTACACAATGACCGCGGACGAAATGGCCGGATACAAATTGTTCGATGGCAAAGCCAATTGCAATTCCTGCCACCTCGACGGCGCAACGACCATACTTTCGCCAGGCGAGATCGATACCGGGAAACCGGCTAATACTCGCCCACTATTCACCTGCTTTGGCTACGCCAATCTCGGCTTACCTCTTAATCCCCGCATCGCGCTTTATTACGAAACCACACCCGACCGTTTCGGGTACACACCGAACCCCTACGGCTTTGGCTACCGGGATCTGGGATTGGGCATATTCCTCAGAAGCGGTTTTGGCGCCGGTCCCAACCCCAATGCACAGTGGGTGCGATATGCGCCGACTTCCGACGGCCAAATGCAGACCTCGACCGTGCGCGACGTTGCCATGACCCCGCCCCAATGTCCGACGACCGAAGCGCCAGGACCGTATTTCCAGAAGGAATTCTTTCACAACGGCTACGCCAAGAGCTTGAAGCAACTGGTCCATTTCTACAACACCCGCGACGTCTACGCGAAAAAGGTGACCTCGGGGCATTGTCCGGCTGGAACCACGGAGAAGGTTGATTGCTGGCCAATGCCGGAAGTGCCGAACAATATTGATATGACGATCGGTAATCTCGGTCTGACCGACCAGGAAGAAAACCAGATCGTCGCCTTCTTGGAGACGCTGACCGACGGCTATGCGATGCCCTACCTGGATATCAACACCTATACCGGCCAATGCATGCACGGCGGGTCGCCTGCAACCCAGGGTAATGCGGCCTTGATCCCGACCCCACCGCTGCTGCCATGCGCTACGGCGATCTGCGGAGTGGCGCCACTACCAAAGCCAGACCCGATCCCTTGAGGCCGCCTCCACCAGGGTGACAGTTCGCGAGGGCCGCAGCCCGAAGCCTCGAATAACGAAGATATGACGGTCGGCAGTCTTCAGCTGACCGACCAAAAGGAGAACTAGATCGTCGCCTTCCGCGAAACGTTGAGCGACGGCTACACCGCGCCTTACCCCAACAGCGATACCTTTACCGGTCAGTGCTCGACCACCATGCCTGGTCGGACGGCATCAACCCAAGGCAATGAAACCCTCACCCCGATCTGGAGTCTGGCACAATTCCGTGCGCCGCCGATATCTGCGGGTCCCGCCGGTGCCTAACCCGCCGATCCCATAGATCGAGGCGTAATATGGGGGTCGTCCCGCGGCCCCATATTTTCTGGCGTTTTCAAATAAGACCAGGGTCCGTTCGATGAAGCGACCGCTCGTGCACGTGGTTATCATTGCCGGCGCTTCCGCCGGTTTGCTCTTTTCCACCGCGGGCCTCGCTCAGGTCCTTCCTCTGCAGAAAAGGGCCGAGCATGTCGAGATCACCAAAGGGCCGGAGCTCGAATCGGCGGTCAGCTACATGGCGATTGTGCGATGGACCACGACGAACCCGCGCGGCCTCGACGAGCATTACGGTATCGTGTATTACGGCACGAACCCGGATGATCTGAGCGCGGTTGCCCGAGGTCACATCCGGCTCAACCGAGCCCATCCGGAGATCATCTTCCGGGTGCGCCTGCAAGGTCTGGAACCGAAGACGACTTATTATTACCGGGTGACCTCTGTCGACAGCGCCGGCAAGAGCGATGGCGAAGAGAGCAACGTGAACCACTTCACGACACCCTCCGAGGGCCAGGGAATCAACAACTACCCGCAGCCAAAGTAACGCCAAGACAAATAGTCGGGCCGGTCGTATCGATCATGAAGCACAAGCCTTTGCGCGCGCCGCGGGCCGCATCGGCGGCCGGCGCAAGACGCTCGATCTGGCCAAACGCCGCGAGATCGCCGAAAGCGTCCTTTCGGGCCGCAAAACCGGTGCTGAGATGACGCGGCTCTACAATATCAGCGCGCCGACTGTGTCACGCATTGTCACCGCGCAGGCTTGGTTTGGCAGTGGGCGCTCCGTTGATCAGGCTGTCACTGTTGCGGGTCTGGATGCCGCATGGCCCGTGCCGGCCCGGCTTAGAACGGGGGCAGTTGCTGCTGGGGAGAAAGGATGCAGAAATTCCCGCGCGGGCAAGGCCCGTTCATCGGCCTAGGTCTGGCTGCCACTCTCGGCGCCTTCGCCGTCGCCCATGCTACATCACCGGCTGCGTTCTCAGTCGCGAGGCCGTCCCTGGCCGGGTATATCAGCGCGATTTGCACGGCGGCCTATCACTCGGCCTCGCCCCGGGAAGCCCCGTTCCTCTTCGAAAATGTCGGCGCGATGGTGAAGATGATGGTCGGCATGGAGATCAAGCCGACCGGCGACGTTGATCATGATTTTGTAGACATGATGGTTCCTCATCATCAGGGTGCGATCGATATGGCGCAGGCCGAGCTGCGCCATGGGCACAATGAGCAGCTGCGGCGGATCGCGCAGGAAATCATTGTCACCCGACAGCAGGAGATCGCGGCGATGCGGCTGGCACTCGGCCAGCCTTTGCCGCAGTCGGTCGCAGCCCCCGACCAGCCCTCGGCTCTATCGGCGGGGACGCCTAGCCGATCTCCCCCGCGATGAAGACGAAAGGAGTCATAGGTGAGGGCATAGCGTCGGTTGTTAGCTAAACAACGGGATGCTCGAACACTTGACGAACGTCTCTGTCCTTAAAATGAGGTCGGCCAAACCGAGATAGATGAACATTGCGGGACGTATTTCCTGGACGGAAAATACGGATCAACCACCACTCGAAGGTGGGTGTCACAGAACGGACGGTTGTGGGACGCTCGAACCAAGCTGTGGAATTCATTTGGATTTCTGCTTATACCAAATCCTGTTGATTAGCATCCATGAGCCCAATCGCGGAGGCCGAGCGACATGATCCTCCAGGGCTGGTCGACGAGCTTGTTCCAGGCATGGTAGCAGTGTCGAGGATGGCGCGATAGGAGGGGAAGACCCGGTTGGACAGCCAGTTGTCGCGCAAGAACTGCCAGAGGTTCTCAACCGGGTTCAACGCCGGACATTTGGGCGGCAATGGCAAGAGGGTGAGGTTGGGCGGCACGCGGAGCTTGTCCGACAGGTGCCATCCCGCCTGATCGAGCAGCAGCACGGCGTGCGCGCCCGGCGCCACCGCTTGGGCGATCTCGGCCAGATGCAGGTTCATCGCGGCGGTGTTGCAGCGCGGCAGGACGAGGGCTGCGCCTTTCCCCTCGCGGGGACAGATTGCGCCGAAGAGATAGGCCGAGGCGGTGCGCTGGTCGCGCGGCGCCGAAGGCCGGGTGCCGCGTTTGGCCCAGCGTCGGGTGATCTTGTTCTTCTGCCCGATGCGCGCCTCGTCGGCAAACCACACCTCTATCGGCTGGCCTGCGGCCTCATGGTGCGCGTTCTGCGCCAGACCCGCGGCAAAGTTTTTTTAAACGCCTCAGGGGCGGCGGGGTCTGGGCGTAATGGCGCGGGCGGGCGGTCAGCTTGCGATAGCCCATCGCGCGCAGCATCCGGCTCAGCGTCTGTTTGCTGATGGAAATGCTAAA
>JAFAOB010000176.1 GCA_019238055.1 Alphaproteobacteria bacterium | reverse complement strand
GGCACCGGAAATTTCGGCGGCCTGGGCGGCCAAACCGAATGCTGCGGTGGCAACGACGCCGAGAAGAAGCGTGCGATATGGGCTCACGATGCGCTCCTAAGTTAGGAGAAGGCCTTCATTAACTACTCAGCAACAAGCTTTTATGGCGTTTATGTTGCCGTTTTATGACGGCCATGGGGTCTGGCCAGTTGTCTCCGGCGGTCCACTCTCCTCTACCGATGCTCAAGACATGCGCGAAAACACTGGAGATCTCTCAATTCCCCAGACCACCAATTCGATCCGAACCTGGCTATCTCGCGGCGGCTTGCGTCGGGGGAGCGGCGTATTGGCGTAACAGCACAGTGAAGGTCGAGCCTTCGCCTGTGGTGCTGTCGATTTCGAGAAAGCCGCGGTGGCGGTTGACGATGTGCTTGACGATCGCGAGACCAAGCCCGGTGCCGCCCATTTCGCGCGAGCGCGCGGTATCGACCCGGTAGAAGCGCTCGGTCAGCCGCGGCAGATGCTCGCGCGCGATACCCTCGCCGCGATCACGGATCGTGACCGACACAAAACCGGCGGGCCCGCTCCCGCCGATTGCCGCCGGTCGCTGTCCGGTCGCCGCGCCGACGCTGATCTCGGTCCCGACCCGGCCATATTTGATCGCGTTGTCGAGCAAATTCTGAAACACCTGAGCGAGTTCGTCGCGGTCGCCTTGGACGTCGGGCAGGTCAGGCGGCACGCCCAGCACGATCCGCATCTCGCGCTCGCCGGCGCGCAATTCGAGTGCCTCGGCGAGATGCTGCAACAGCGGCCCGAGGGCGACCCGGCCCTGCGGCAGCACATGCTCGTTGAGTTCGATGCGCGACAGCGACAAAAGGTCCTCGACGAGACGGGTCATGCGCGTCGCCTGTCCGCCCATGATCGCCAGAAAGCGTTCGTGCGCCTCGGCGTCGTCGCGCGCCGGGCCGCGCAGCGTTTCGATAAAGCCGGTCAGGGTCGCGAGCGGCGTGCGCAATTCGTGGCTCGCATTGGCAATAAAGTCGGCGCGCATCTGCTCGGCGCGTTTGAGCTCAGTGACGTCGTGCAGGGTGACGACTGCAACTGCAGCGTCAGGCGCCGGGCGATCAATGCGGGCGAAGCGTGCGCGCAACTGGCGCTCGACCGGCACCGTCAAGGTGAACTCGACGCTGCGGGCCGCCTCGCCGCGCAGTACTGCATCGGCTGCAATAAGCACCGCGGGGTTGCGCAGCACCGCAGCAAAATCGCAAGGCAAGACCAGGGTTCCGACCAATCCCTTGGCAGCGATGTTCGCGCGGATGATTTGCCGCCGGTCATCGAGCACGATCAGCGGGTCCGGCGCGCGCTCGATGATCGCCTCAGCCGCGGCAAGTCGGGCTTTGGCGGTCTCGACTTCCGCGCGCCAGTGCCGCACCAGCCGCCTTATGGCGAACCGGATTTGTTCGACCGCGTATCGGGTGCCGTGAAGCGGCCCTCGCGATATCGACGCTTCGGCGGCGAAGGCGTCGACGTCGTCGCCGAGAGCGCCGATGGCTGACGTCAACCTACCCAGCACGGTTGCGGTCGAGGCAAAGATGATCGCCGCCAGGATTCCGGCCAAATCCGCAGAGAGTACGCCGGTGAGGGTAAGACCCCCGAGAATTGCCCAGCCTGGCATCGAGGCCGGCAACGCCACACTTATTGTGCTAACGAATCCGGCTGCGGGGTGTCGGGTCAATTTGCGCAGCCCGGTCGTGTCCGCCGCCGCGACTTACCGGATCGCGTCGTGCGCCGCCAATGCTGCAAGGTTGACGAGATCGGACACCGTAGCACCGATGTTGGCGATCTGCACCGGTCGCTCTAGACCCATCAACAGCGGCCCGACCACGGTCCCACCACCGAGATGCGGTAACAACTTTGCTGTGATGTTCGCGCTGTTCAGGCCAGGCATGATTAAGATGTTCGCGGGGTCACTTAGCCGGCAAAACGGATAAAGCTGCCGCATCAATCGGCTGTCGAGCGCCACATCAGGGCTCATTTCGCCATCGTATTCAAAATCCGGGTGGCGCTGGTCGAGGAGGCCGACCGCTTTGCGCACCCGTTCGCAATCGGGACCGGTCGGGTTGCCAAAATTGGCGTAGGACAAGAGTGCGACGCGGGGCGTCAGACCAAACTCACGGGCCTTTGCTGCAGCCTGGGTTGCGATATCGGCAAGCTGCGCCGGGCTTGGCGTCTCGTGAACCAGCGTATCGGCGAGCAGCAATGGCCGCTCGCGGCCAAGGAGGATCGTGAGCCCGAACATCACGCTGTCATCCTTGACCTCGATCACCCGCGAGACCTCGTCGAGCACGTCGAACGAATTGCGGGTAACACCGCTGACCATTGCATCAGCATCGCCGCAAGCGACCATGCAGGCGGCAAAAACATTGCGGTCCTGGTTCACTTGACGCTGGCAGTCGCGATAGAGCATGCCGTGACGCTGTCGCCGCGCGTACAGAAGATCCGTGTACCGCTTGTTGTGATGCGACAGCCGCGCGTTATGGATCTCCAGGATTTCGGCCGAGGCCAGGCCCATTGTCGCCATCGTCGCCTTGATGCGCTCCTCGCGGCCGATCAGCACCGGAGTGCCATAGCCGCTGCCGGCGAATTGCAAGGCCGCCCGGATCGTCTTTTCCTCCTCGCCCTCGGCAAAGACGACGCGCTGCGGATTGGCGCGTACCTCGGCAAAGATCATCTCGAGTCCGGCTGCGGTCGGATCGAGGCGGCCGCGCAGGCTGCGCTGATAGGCGGCCATGTCGGTGATCGGCTTTTTTGCCACACCCGAAGCCATGGCAGCCTTGGCCACTGCCGACGGCACCGCCCAAATCAGCCGCGGGTCGAAGGGAGCCGGGATGATGTAGTCGGGCCCGTAGGTCAGACGTTCGCCGGAATACGCAGCTGCGACCTCATCGGGCACGTCTTCGCGCGCGAGTGCTGCAAGCGCTTCGGCGGCGGCAATCTTCATCGCGTCGTTGATCGTGGATGCGTGCACATCGAGCGCCCCGCGGAAAATGTAGGGGAAACCAAGGACGTTGTTGACCTGATTAGGATAGTCCGATCGCCCGGTGGCGATGATGGCATCCGAACGAACGGCGCGAACCTCCTCCGGCGTGATTTCCGGGTCGGGGTTGGCCATCGCAAAGACGATTGGCTTGTCCGCCATTGAGCGCACCATCGCCTGATCGACCGCCCCCTTGACCGAGAGGCCAAAGAAAACGTCGGCGCCCTCGATCGCTTCGGCCAAGGTGCGCGCCTTGGTCTCGACCGCATGCGCTGACTTCCACTGATTCATCCCGTCGGGACGACCGCGATAGATGACCCCACGGGTGTCGCACAGCACCACGTTGGAGGCCGGTAGCCCCATCGTCTTCAACAATTCAACACAGGCAATCGAGGCCGCACCGGCGCCGTTGATGACCATCTTGACCTGATCGAGTGAGCGGTCGGTCAGATGCAGCGCGTTGATCAGCCCGGCGGCGGCGATGATCGCGGTGCCGTGCTGGTCGTCATGAAAGACCGGGATGTCGAGCAGTTCGCGCAGCCGCTCCTCGATTATGAAGCACTCTGGCGCCCTTATATCTTCAAGGTTGATGCCGCCAAACGCGGGATGCAGATAGCGCACGCAATTGACAAAAGCGTCGACGTCGTGCGTATCGATCTCGAGGTCGATTGAGTCGATGTCGGCAAAGCGCTTGAACAGCGCCGCTTTGCCTTCCATGACCGGCTTTGCGGCGAGTGCGCCCAGATCGCCGAGGCCGAGGACCGCAGTACCGTTCGAAATGACCGCGACGAAATTACCCTTCGAGGTATAGTCAAACGCCGCACTTGGCCGCCGCTCAATCTCAAGGCAGGGAAAAGCAACCCCTGGCGAATAGGCGAGCGACAAATCGCGCTGCGTCGTTAGGGGTTTGGTCGGCGCGATTGCGAGCTTTCCCGGGCGACCGCCGGCGTGAAACGACAGGGCTTCGTCTTCGGTTGCACGAATGGTGCTGGTGTCCATATCTCTTGACGCTCCTCGCCGTCTCGACCCGATCGAGAGCAGGTCGATTTCCTAAACCTAGTCTAAATTCCGCCTTCGGCATCGTCAAAGCTGGGTCAATCTGTCGTCTACAGGTCCCCCGCTTGAATTCATCGGCGGGATCGCCGTACTGGTAATGGTGGTCGACGACGCCCGAAATTTCTCGGGCAGGGCTTGTATGACAGGGCGAGCGCACTGCCACACCTAGCCCTCGACAGTTGGCGCACACATTCGGGGAGTGCGGGCTAATGCCCGACGGATGGCGATGATCACAGAATTCGGCGAAGAGCGCCAGCGCCGGCTCATCCTGGATTATTTTGGCGGCGATGCGCGCCTGCGGCTGCTGCGGCGAACGCCGACCTTTGGGTCGCCGGTGTTCGTCGTCGATTTCGATCGAGGGGCGCGGCATTTCCGCACGTTGGGATCGTTTGGCAGCAGCATCCAGGTGACCGAGCAGTCGAGCATGGATCTGCTATACCCGGCGCGGCTCGTCTTTCACTACGAACGATTGATGTCGCTCGCTTTCGCGATGTGCCCGCAGGCGATAACGGGGTTGCTTCTCGGCGTCGGCGGCGCTGCGATGTGGCGCTTCATGCGGGCCTATCTGCCGGATTGCGCGCCGACCCTTGTCGATGCCGACGAGGCCATCGCCGCAATCGCCCGCCGCTGGTTCTATCTGACCCAGCCGGTAATCGTGGAGCCGGCGCATCAATTCGTCGCGACGACGACAGAGCGCTTTGATGTGGTCCTGGTCGATCTCTATAACTCGTCCGGGCCGGCCGAGAGTAATGAGCTGTTTTGGTCGCGCTGCCTCGATGTGCTCAACCCTAGCGGTTGCCTTGCTAATAATTGGGCCGATTTCTCGGTAAACCCCGTGGTCCGACCGATGGCGGACGCGCTCGAAGCGGCCGCCCGGGCTCGCGGGTTTATACCGATTTACGTGACCCGGCGAGGTTTCCGAGACAACCTCGTTCAATATGTGCCGACCGCATCCGGCATTACCGCCGAAGCCATGACCGAGGTCCATGCACGCTTTGTGCAGGAGCGCCGGCCGCCTGATCGCGGCCGCGGCATTCTCGAAAACTGCATCGTGACGACCCGCTTCCCGATCGAATAGGATGTCCGCCTCGATAAGTTCTGGCGCCGGGTTGCATTCGCGGCGGCGTGAACGAGCGCGTTAGCTCATTCCTTTTGATCATGAAAGGACGTTGATATGCCGAGCTTTGAACATCATGGCGCTCGCATCTACTACGAGACGTTCGGGCAGGGCTTCCCGATCCTGACCTTCGCGCCGGCCGGGCTGCAATCGGTGATCGCGGTGTGGAGTCAGCCCTCCGCACCGATCAACCCGACGACCGAATTTGCCGACAAATACCGTGTGATCGCGATGGACCAGCGCAATGCCGGCGGCCAGTCGAGCGCGCCGATCACCGCCCAGGACGGCTGGGATTCGTATACCGCTGACCACATCGCGCTGCTTGACCATCTGCGCATCGACAAATGCCATCTCTATGGCCAATGCATCGGCGGGTCATTTATCATCAACATGCTGAAACACCACCCCGAGCGCGCACAGTCGGCGGTGCTGGCCCAGCCGATCGGCCGCGTTGCTGCGATGGCGCCCGGCCGGCCGGCCCGGTTCAACGCTTGGGCCGAAACGCTGAACGACCACCCG
>JAFAOB010000170.1 GCA_019238055.1 Alphaproteobacteria bacterium | reverse complement strand
GGTTGGGGATGACAGCCACATACATGCGCTGTGATTATCGTCATTTTCTAGAAGAATATCCACCAAAATCGATATATTGCATGACTGCAATTACAACGAATATCAGTTCTTTTCAGCAATATAAGTCCAAAAGTGGGCAAAGTTCGGCTTAGTCAGCCTGATGTGCCACGACAGCAACCGTTGTTCTCGCCTGCTGTGCTTGAAGCGCTGCGGCTCGCGGAGCAGTTCGAGGACATTAAGCCCGAACCATACGTATTGCCGTTAGATGCCCTTGCCGGATTCCCCGCGCAATCTAAGACCGAGAAAAACCGCGAGGTTTAGCGACCGAAGCGACAAAAGGATAGAGCGGCGACTGTTCTATAGCGACAAAAGGATAGAGCGGCGACTGTTCTATCTCTGCTAAGGGAAAGTTGGGTTCATTTCCCGAGGCAGAAATCGCGAAAGATCACGTCGAGCAGGTCTTCGACATCAACGGTCCCGGTGACGTGCCCGAGGTTGCGCAACGCCAAACGCAGGTCTTCGGCGCGAAGTTCGGGGAATTGGGCGGCGAGCGCGCGATCGAGTGCGGCCGCGGCGTCTTCGAGTGCCTGGCGGTGGCGGGCGCGGGTCAGCACCGGCGCTTCGATCCGATAGGTCGCAGCGATACGCGCGCCGAGTGCCGTTAGCAGCGTGTCGAGACCTTCACCAGTTACGGCTGAGACCCGGTATGGCGCCTCTGGATCGCATGCACCGGAGCCCATCCTCGCGTCATGGCCGGGCTTGTCCCGGCCATCCACGGCTTTGCCCCAGTCCACAGCTCCCGTTGTCGCGTGGATGCCTGGACCAGGTCCGGGCATGACGGTATTCGATCGCATATATCCGGTATGTACAGAGCCAAGGAGGTCGGTTTTGTTGGCGACGAGGATTGTGTCGGGACCGCGCCATGCCGCAGCACCAGCGGCGTCCTCAGGGTGTAGCGCGTCGTAGACAAAGAGGCGGATCTCGGCTTCCGAAGCACGGCGGCGGGCGCGGCGCAGCCCTTCCTCTTCGATCGGATCGGCCGCCTCGCGCAGACCGGCAGTGTCGGCGAGAACCACCGGGTAGCCGGCGAGATCGATCGCAACCTCGACGATGTCGCGCGTCGTGCCGGGGATCGGCGAAGTGATCGCTGCCTCGCGGCGGGCGATGCGGTTCAGAAGGCTCGACTTGCCGGCATTCGGCGGACCGACGATTGCGACCGCGATACCGTCGTGCAGCCGCTCGCCGCGATGGCCGTCGGCAAGATGAGAGCCGATTTCAGACCCGAGGCTATCGATCTCGGTCACGATCTGTTTCTCAAGCGCGGGCGGCAGATCCTCATCGGGGAAATCGATGGCTGCTTCGAGATGGGCAAGGACGCGGGTCAGGCGCTGCGTCCAATTCCGATAAAGCTCACCCAGTTCACCTTCGAGCTGGCGCAACGCCTGGCGGCGCTGAGCTTCGGTTTCGGCAGCGGCGAGATCGGCGATCGCCTCGGCCTGGGTCAGATCGAGCTTGCCGTTATAAAAGGCGCGGCGGGTAAACTCTCCGGGTTCGGCGAGCCGCAACCCGAGCCGCCGGAGCACATCCATGACCGCGGCCAATACGGCCCGGCTGCCGTGCAGATGCAGCTCGGCGACATCCTCGCCGGTAAAGCTCCGTGGTGCCGGAAACCACAGCACCAGCGCATCGTCGAGCGGCTCGCCGCTGTCCGGATCAACCAATCGACGACGACGCGCTGCTCGCGGTGGCGGTAGATCGCCACACAGCGCAGCCACCGTGCGCGCGGTTTCCGGACCCGATATCCGCACCATCGCAACAGCGGCGCGTCCTGCCGCCGTTGCTGGCGCAAAGATCGTATCGATGTCAGGGGCCAGCTGACCAATCTTCTCGCCCGCATCTGATCCGGGCATTGGGAGTTGGTCCGCCGGCGGCGAATTTCAGGGAAGCAGGTGTGGCCAGTCAAGCCCGGCCACAAGACGACAGGGTGATCAGTGCTTCGGCGGCAACTAGTCGGGCTGCAGCATCAGCCGTTCGACGCGCCCGCCCTCGATCAGATGCTTTTGCAGGATCTCGTCGATATCCTGGGTGGACTCGTACCGGTACCACACACCTTCGGGGTAAATCACCATGTTGGGCCCGAACTCGCAGCGGTCGAGACAGCCTGCGGCATTGCAGCGGATGCTGTCGATCCCTAACTGCCGCGCCTTTTCGCGCATATAACCGCGCAGCTTGTCCACGCCCCCGGCGGCCGCGGCGCGGGCAGAGCAAGAGCCGCGGGGATGCCCCTCCGGCCGCACATTGGTGCACATGAAAATGTGGTGCTCATAAAAGAGCGGCGGGTCAGCGGGTGCATCGGCCATTACTTTTCTCCGTTGTTGCAGGAGCGGCGGAGCGAACGACGCAAACCGCCGTTCTGGGAGTAGACTGAAAACCTAACCGCTCGCAGCGCGGAGGGCAATGCACCCTTCCGCCCGGCACACCCGAGAAATCCGCACATCAGGAGTCCCAATGGACCGCAACCGCCTCGGCGAAGAGACAAGCCCCTACCTTCTCCAACACCGCGACAATCCGGTGCATTGGCAACCATGGAGCGAGGCGACTTTGGCCGCCGCCAAGGCCGCCGACAAGCCGATCCTGCTGTCGATCGGCTATGCCGCGTGTCATTGGTGCCATGTCATGGCGCATGAAAGTTTTGAGGATCCGGCGATCGCGGGCCGAATGAACGAGCTCTTTGTCAACATCAAGGTCGATCGCGAGGAACGTCCGGATCTCGACCAGGTCTATCAGCACGCGCTGGCGTTGATGGGCGAGCAGGGCGGCTGGCCCTTGACGATGTTTCTGACCCCCGATGGCGAGCCGTTTTGGGGCGGCACCTATTTCCCGCCCGAGCCGCGCTGGGGCCGATCGGGGTTTCGCCAGGTCCTGGAAGCAATCAGCCAAGCCTATCGCGCGAAAAGCGAGGATATCGGCAAAAACGTCGGCGTGTTGCGCGAGGCATTGCAGCGGCTTGGCCAGCCGCAGGCCGGGGGTGCGATTTCGCGGCGCCAGCTCGATCCGATCGCCGAGCGGTTATTGCGCGAAACCGACCAGATCAACGGCGGCATTGGCACCGCGCCGAAGTTCCCGCAATGCGGCATCTTCGAGCTGTTGTGGCGCGCCTGGAAGCGCACGCGCCAGCCGCCGTTTCGCGGCGCCGTTATCAAAGCGCTCGATGCGATGTGCCAGGGCGGCATCTACGACCATCTGGGTGGAGGGTTTGCACGCTATTCGACCGACGCGCGCTGGCTCGTGCCGCATTTTGAGAAGATGCTGTACGACAACGCCGAATTGGTCGATCTGATGACCTTGGTCTGGCAGGAGACGAAGAGCCCGCTTTATCGCCAGCGGATCGACGAGACTTTGGGCTGGGTCATGCGCGAGATGCTGACCCCGGGCGGCGGTTTTGCCAGCAGCCTCGACGCCGACAGCGAGCACGAGGAAGGCAAGTTCTATGTCTGGTCCGAGGCCGAAATTGACGCGATACTGGGCGAGCGAGCCGCCTTGTTCAAGCAGTTTTACGATGTCACTCCGGACGGCAATTGGGAAGGCCATACGATCCTGAACCGGATCGCTTCACCGGTTTTGGCCGACGATGCGACCGAGCAGGACCTCATGCAGTGCCGCGCGCTGTTGTTGCAAGCCCGCGCGTCTCGGGTGCGGCCCGGCTGGGACGACAAGGTGCTGGCGGATTGGAACGGGTTGATGATCGCGGCGATGGCCGCAGCCGGCAATGTTTTCGAGCGGCCGGAGTGGATCGCGACCGCGCGCCGCGCCTTCGATTTCATCCGCCGCGAGATGGCCGCCGCAGATGGCCGGCTGCTCCACAGCTGGCGCGCCGGACGGGCGCAGCATCCGGCCAGTGTCGATGATTACGCCAATCTCTGTCGCGCCGCATTGGCGCTGCACGAAGCCAGCGGTGATGACAGCCTGGTCGACCAGACGGAGCAATGGATCGCGATCCTCGACCGCCATTATCGCGACCCGGCTGGCGGCGGCTATTTCTTCTCAGCCGATGACACGCCGACGCTGATCGCGCGGGCCAAAACCGCCGCGGATGCAGCGACTCCCGCCGGGAACGGCACCCTTGTCGGGGTCATGACCCGGCTGGCGATCATGACCGGCAATGACGATTATCGCCGGCGTGCGGAGGCGATCGTCGAGACCTTCTCCGGCGAACTCGGGCGCAATTTCTTCCCGCTGGCGACCCTGCTGAACAATGCCGAGTTGCTGGCCGAGCCGGTACAGATCGTCGTTATCGGCGAGCCGGCCGATACGGGTTTCACCGCGCTGCGTCACGCCGTCTATGCTGTATCGCTGCCAAATCGGATTGTTGCGACGTTGTCGCCCGGGCGTCAGCTGCCGGCCGACCATCCGGCGCACGGCAAAGGGCTCGTCGACGGCCGCCCCGCAGCCTATGTCTGCATCGGCCCGGTCTGTTCGTTGCCACTGACCGAACCCGAAAAACTGATCGCGCATCTCGCCGAAATTCGCTAACGTTCGCGTTATATTCCTAAGCGCGAAGGTGCACATATGCTCTGCTCGACGGCGATCGACAGTCCGGTTGGGCGCCTCACGGTCTCCGCGACGGACGATGCGATCGTCGCGATTGCGTGGAGAGACGAGCCCTTTGGAGAGCGAAACGCGCTTCTTGTCGAGGCGCAACATCAACTCGAGGCCTATTTCACGCAACGGCTGACCGTCTTCGACCTGCCGCTAATGCCAGCCGGCTCGGAGTTCGACAATCGTGTCTGGCAGGCGATGCGGCAGATCCCCCATGGCCAAACGCGCAGCTACGGCGAGCTGGCAATGGAAATCGGCTCGGCGCCGCGCGCAATCGGCGGGGCTTGCGGGCGCAATCCGATCCCGATCGTGATCCCCTGTCACCGCGTGCTCGCCCGCAATAAGCTTGGCGGATACAGCGGCGGCGCCGGGCTCCAGACAAAACGCGCGTTGCTGGCGCTCGAAGCCGTCGCACGGTAACAGTGAGTCGAGGACATGCAAGCAGAGGCCCCCATTAGAAAGCCCCTGGCCTTAGTCATCTGCGATATCGCCGGCTCCACCCGCCTCATCGCCCGAGAAGGCGATCTTGTCGCCACCTCCGTGTTCCGTGAGTTCTTTGAGTACGCCGGGCGCCTCGGCAGAAAACATCATTCCCTGATGATCAAATTTATGGGTGACAGTTTTTTAGCTGCATTTGAGAATATTGATGATGTTATGCCATTCATAATATCAATAGAGAGATTATTGTCACAAAATTCTATTTTTGTTGGACGGTTATTAGGCTTTTATTTCAGCTTACATTATGGCAACGTTCTATACATCGAAACCTCCTACGGCAGCGAAGTTCTTGGTGACGCCGTAAACGTCGCGGCCTACTTGAACGAGCTCAAGGCGCCCAATGAGGTCGTTATTTCACGGGATGCGTTCGAGCGGCTGCACAGCGATTATCGGGCCCGTGCAGGAGCGAGCGAGTCTCGCTCGTTCAAGGGGGTCGGTGATGTGGAATTCCGGCGCTTAGATCTGCTCGGGTTATAAAGAGAAGGCGAATGGCCGCGAGCGAGGCCGAGCCGATGCCTGAGATCGCCACTGAGGTGATCGTCGTTATTGATCTCGTCGAATCAACCCTCACCAGCAACTTGTTCGGATGGTACGCGGTCGGCCGCCATTCGCTTCGCGATCTTCGGTCCCTGGTTGGCGAAGTCGGGAAAAGCCGTGGGCTGCGCTGTGTGAGGAGCACCGGCGACGGCTATCTTCTCACTTTCCACGATCCGCAATCTGCTGAGATGGCTGCCATCCGTGCCGTGGAGGCTGTATTCGATCTGCTGCATCGAATCCTTGTGCGAAACCAGCAGGTCTCCGAGGAGCGCGCTCTGAACCTTCGTTGTGCGGTTCATTTAGGCGAGGTCGATGTCGTGGCAGACGATCGCGAGGGTCCGCACATATCGATGGCCTTCCGGCTCGAGGAAATCTCGCGCGCCTCGCTCCCGGCAGCGCTCAATCCGATCCCGCCCGAGCAGTTCCCCTTGCAAAATTACGTACTTTGCAGCGAAGAGGTAGCAGGTATCCTGTCGCGTCGTACGAAACAGTGGGATCTCTCGAGTATCGGTCTGCTCAAATTGAAAGGCTTTCCCGGGTGGCGCGAGGTATTTCGCGTTCTGCCAGAAGGGCAGGCGGCTCAGGTTGCCATGGCAGAGTAGTGACACCACGAGCTGCCGCCATTATCGTCAGTACATCCAATCCAGACAGGAGGCAGCGATGCCGCACGCGATCCGTTTTGAGAAGCCCGGCGGCCCCGAGGTCCTGTCGTGGCAGGAGGTCGAGGTCGGCAAGCCCGGACCGGGCCAAGTCCGGCTGCGCCATACTGCGGTGGGACTCAATTACATCGATACCTATCATCGCAGCGGGCTCTACCAATTGCCAATGCCGAGCGGGCTCGGCTCCGAGGCGGCCGGTATCGTCGAAGAGGTCGGGCCGGGTGTCACCGATCTGAAACCCGGCGACCGCGTCGCTTACTCCGGCGGCCCGATCGGCGCCTATGCCGAAGGACGGGTCGCTCCCGCCGATCGTCTTGTTCCGCTTCCCACCAGCATCACCGATAGCCAAGCGGCGGCGATGATGCTGAAAGGCATGACGGCCTGGTATCTGATCCGCCGCACCCACCCGGTCAAATCCGGCGAGACGATCCTGATCCACGCCGCCGCCGGCGGTGTCGGATTGATCGTGTGCCAGTGGGCGAAGCATCTGGGAGCCACCGTCATCGGTACCGTAGGCGACGACGAGAAGGCGGCTCTGGTTAAAAGAAACGGTTGCGATTACCCGATCGTGTACCGGCGCGAAGATTTTGTCGCCCGGGTCAACGAGATCACCGCGAGCAAAAAGCTGCCGGTGGTCTATGATTCAGTCGGCAAGGACACGTTTTACAAATCGCTCGACTGCCTCGCACCACTCGGGTTGATGGTGTCGTTCGGGCAATCATCGGGTGCCATCGGGCCGGTCGATATCGGTATTCTCGCGGCAAAAGGCTCGCTGTTTTTGACGCGGCCGACCTTGAACACCTACACCGCGAGCCGCGAAGATCTGCTGACGGCCGCGCGGGAGTTGTTTTCAGTCGTCGAAAGCGGAGCGGTCAAGATCACGGTCAACCAGACCTATCCATTGCGCGAGGCTGCCCGGGCGCATCGCGATCTCGAAGGTCGCAAAACCACCGGACAGACCGTGCTGACCGTCTAGCTTTAGCGCTTAGACATATCGAAATTGCGCCATCGCTGTGCTCCTCGCAATGACTCCATCGTCATTGCGAGCCCACGGGCCGGTGTAAGAACGCCGCCCGAGGACAGGCTCCGCAAAGTAATTCTGATCCTGCCCTCAGGTATTCATTGCATCGAAGAATTCGGTGTTGGTCTTCGATTCCTTGAGCTTGTTGATCAGGAATTCGAGACCGTCGACGGTGCCCATCGGGGTCAGAACACGCCGCAATACCCACATTTTTGACAGAACACCACGATCGACCAGCAGTTCTTCCTTGCGGGTCCCGGATTTGGTGATGTCGATCGATGGGAAGGTGCGCTTATCGGCGACCTTGCGGTCGAGCACGATTTCCGAGTTACCGGTGCCTTTGAACTCCTCAAAGATCACCTCGTCCATGCGCGAGCCGGTATCGATCAGGGCCGTCGCGATAATCGTCAGCGATCCCCCTTCCTCAATATTGCGGGCGGCCCCGAAAAAGCGCTTCGGCCGCTGCAAGGCATTGGCATCGACACCGCCGGTCAGAACCTTGCCTGACGACGGCACGACGGTGTTGTAGGCGCGCGCCAGCCGCGTGATTGAATCGAGAAGGATCACGACATCGCGTTTGTGCTCGACGAGCCGCTTGGCCTTTTCGATGACCATTTCGGCGATCTGGACATGGCGCTGCGCCGGCTCATCAAAGGTCGAGCTGATGACCTCGCCGCGAACCGATCGCGCCATGTCGGTGACCTCTTCGGGTCGCTCGTCAATCAGCAGCACGATCAAGTAGACTTCGGGGTGGTTGGCCGCGATGGCATGCGCAATGTTCTGCAGCATCACGGTCTTGCCGGTGCGTGGCGGCGAGACGATCAGCGCCCGCTGACCCTTTCCCAAAGGGGTGATCAGATCGATGACACGGGTCGTCAAGTCGCGCCGCGACGGATCCTCGAATTCGAGCGCGATTTTTTCTTCCGGGTAAAGCGGGGTCAGATTGTCGAAATTGATTCGCTGACGCAGCCGATCCGGCTCGTCAAAATTGACGCCGCTGACCTTGAGCAAAGCGAAATAACGCTCGCCATCACGCGGCGAGCGGATTTCGCCTTCGACTGTATCGCCGGTGCGCAGACCAAAGCGACGCACTTGGCTCGGGCTGACATAAATGTCATCCGGGCCGGCAAGATAGTTGGCTTCCGGAGAGCGCAGAAATCCAAAGCCGTCCGGCAAGACCTCGAGCACGCCATCGCCGTAAATCGGCACGTCGTTCTCGGCCAGCTGCTTTAGTATTGCAAACAACATATCCTGCTTGCGCAGAGATGAGGCGTTCTCGATTTCGAGCTCTTCGGCGAATGCCAACAGCTCGGCGGGAGTTTTGCGTTTGAGTTCCTGGAGATTCATGGTGTCGCGAAGAGATGGAGTGTCGCGAAGAGGTGAGGGTATGGCTCACCCGTCCAGACGGTGATCAGCGATAACGTTTCGCCAGGCCAAAAGTTCGAGCGAGATATTGCAGGGGGAGTTTGGGGACAGGGTGGTTTGTGATTTGCCACTCCCCACACGGCATAAGATAGGCAGGTCGAATTATATATCAAGCCCCTGAAAAACGGGCAAATCAGTGATCCAATCAAAATGGCTTAACGACGACGAGGATGACGATCGCGATAAGCGCAATCGTCGGTAGTTCGTTAATGATCCGGAAAAAGCGCGACGAATGTCGGTTGCGGTCCCCGGCAAATGCCTGTCGCCAACGCGCAAGCGAATGATGGTAAACGAGGAGGGCGAAGACCAATCCGAGCTTTGCCCAGATCCAACCCATTCTCCAGTTCACGACGCCGGGAGTCCCGGCGAGTAAGCCACCAAACAGCAGAGCCGCGATCATCGCCGGGTTCATAATGCCGCGCAACAGACGGCGCTCCATGACCTTGAAGGTCTCGGATTGGTCCGAACCGATCGGCGCCACTGCGTGGTAAACAAATAGTCGCGGGAGATACAGCAATCCCGCCATCCACGCGATGACCGCGAGAATGTGGGCTGATTTGATCCACGGATAGGCGCCGACCAGCCAGCCGCTCACGCCGCTGCCCAGGCGTTAGCGCAAGCTCCCCTTAGGAGGGCGGGACAGGCCGTCGGCTCCGGTACGGCTCGATCAACGAGTTTTGCCAGGGCGGTAATAAAAGCCGGCTCAACACCGACGGTCGGAACCCGATCATAAGCCGGAACCCCACACCGCGCCGCGAGATCCCGATAATCGAGATCGAGTTCGACCAGGGTTTCGGAGTGCTCCGACACAAAAGAAATAGGCGTCACGACGAGCGGAACGCCTTCGCTGCCGGCACGGCGGATCTCGTCATCGGTCGCCGGACCGATCCACTCGAGCGGGCCGACGCGGCTCTGATAGCAGACCTGCCAGTCGAGCTCGGGCTGGGCGAGTTCGGCAACAATCGCACGAGCCGTCAACTCGACTTGGCGCGGATAAGGATCGCCCGCTGTGACGATCTTTTTGGGCAGCCCATGTGCGGTTAACAGCAGCCGCAGCGGCTTCGCATGGTCCGAGGCCCGATTGAGCAGCGGGCGGACCAGCCCGGCGATCGCCTCGATAAACCCCTTCTCGGCCGGATAGCAGCAAACGACCCGGGTCGGGAGATCGAGCCGCAGCTGCGTCATCGCATGGCGCCAATCGGCGAGCGAGGACGCGGTCGTCGTTGTCGACAATTGCGGGTAAAGCGGCAGGCAGACGATGCTGTCAGGCTTCCAGTCGGCGACCGCACGCGCTGCATCCGCGCTGGTCGGGCGCCAATAGCGCATCGCGATAAACGAGCGGTAGTCGGGGCCGAGCAATCGATCGAGCGCTTGTGCCTGAGCCTCGGTGTTGGCGAGGAGCGGCGAAGCACCGCCAAGCTTTTTGTAGATTTCGCGAGCGGTGCCCGCCCGAGCCCGCGCGATCAGTCGCGCAAGCGGCATGCGCAACAGCCATGGCAAGCGAATAATCGCCGGATCACTGAACAGGTTGGTCAGAAATGGCTCGACCGCATCCAGAGAATCCGGGCCGCCGAGATTCATCAGAACAACCGCCGTGCGCATCGTCTCAGCTGGGTGCGGGGGCAGCCAACAGGCTGGCGAGTTGAGCGACGTGGTCGGGCGGGGTGTCGGGTAAAACGCCGTGACCAAGATTAAATATCCACGGCATGCCGGCGAAGGACCGGCGAAGTTCCGCAACTGCCTGTTCGAGAGCCTGACCACCCGTCAGCAACAGCACTGGGTCGAGGTTGCCCTGCAAGGCGACCCGCGATCCCAGTTTGGCACAGGCAAAGCCGGCCGGCAGAGTGGTGTCCATCGCGACCGCGTCGATGCCGGTCTCAACAGCATAGCGTTCGTACAAAATGCCGGCACCGCGCGGAAAGCCGATGACAGGACAGCCGGGGTAGCGTTTTTTCACTTCCGCAACAATGGCGGCCGTTGGTTCGATGACCCATCGGACAAATTCCGCTTCAGGCAACACCCCGGCCCAGCTTTCAAAAAGCTGAACCACCTCAGCGCCAGCGGCAAGCTGGGCTGACAGCAGTTCGATTGTCGTTTCGGTCAGCAACTCGATCAACCCGCCGAAGCCTCGCCTGTCGCGATAAGCCCAGCCCTTTACCCGGCGGAAATCCCGGCTGGTTCCCCCCTCAACCATATACGTGGCTACCGTCCATGGCGCGCCCGCAAAACCGATCAAGGCGACCTGCTGATCAAGCGCCCGCTGCACCCGTCTTACCGTCTCGAAAATCGCATCGAGGCGTTTCAACGCACCCGCCTTCCGCAATCGGTCGAGGCCGGCGCGATCCGTGATCGGATCCAGAACCGGACCTTCGCCTTCACGATAATCGAGAGCTTGGCCCAAGGCATATGGCAACAGCAGGATGTCGGAAAACAGGATCGCAGCGCCCATGCCAAAACGCCGCACCGGCTGCAATGTCAGCTCGGTCGCCAGCGTGGGAGAGAGACACAGCTCGATGAAATTCCTGGCCTGGCTGCGAACCGCCCGATATTCGGGCAAGTAGCGCCCTGCCTGACGCATCAGCCACCAAGGCGGCGGGACCAGTGCTTCTCCGGCAAGCGCGCGCAGCAACGGTTTGGTCGGATTACGCGCCATCAATCCCTCTCCCTCATCCATATAGTTTTATATTTAAGTGATGGGAGGTGGAGGGTGGTGTGGGTTTCGGGGATTAGATGCGATCCCCGCTTTGCAAGCAAGTTATCCAGCTCTCGGAGAGTGAACAGTCGCGTGGTCGCAACTGTACACGACGCGGTGAATTTGCGCTCCAAAGCGGCGCGATCTGGGCCGGTGAAAAGTCGTGAAGAGCGGGGATTGTTTTGGCGTGCTTGCGACTATGCACAAAGGCGGGGTTCCATGGAAAACGGAGCGGCCGTCATGGACGGATGTTTTGTTACCGATGCGAAACGGGGATAAAAACGGCCGATCTGGGCTCGCAGAAGGTAAAACTGTGAATGATCGTCGAGCTATGCACATCGGCCTGGGGATGATGGAGACGTTCGCTGTGGCAGCACGCCGGTGACGCGGTTTCATCTGCATCTCGTCTCGGATTCGACCGGTGAGACCGTACATTCCGTGGCGCGGGCATGCCTCGTCCAATTCGATGAGGTCAATGCGGTCGAGCATGTTTGGAGCATGGTGCGCACGCGCAACCAGATCGAACGAGTCGTCGCCGGCGTCGAGGCCAATCCCGGGGTTGTCCTGTTTACCCTGGTTAGCGAACAGCTCCGGCAATTGCTGCAGCAGGAGTGTCGCAGACTGCAGGTTCCGGCGATTCCGATACTCGACCCGGTCATTGGCGCGCTGGCCTCGTATCTACATCGCGAGAGCCGCGGCGTGCCCGGCAAGCAGCATCTGCTCGACAACGAATATTTCGCCCGCATCGACGCGATGACCTTCGCCCTCAATCACGATGACGGGCAGTCGCAATGGGGCCTCGACGAGGCTGATGTCGTGTTGGTCGGGGTGTCGCGGACCTCGAAGACGCCAACCTGCCTCTATCTGGCAAACCGCGGCATCAAAGCGGCGAATGTGCCGTTTGTGCCGGGTGTTCCGCTGCCGCCAGAACTCGTCAGCGCGAAGCGCCCGCTGATCGTCGGATTGACCAACGACCCCGAACGGCTGATCCAGCTGCGCCGCAACCGGCTTAGCATGCTGCACCACGACGGGAGCACGGAATATACCGATCTCGATGCGGTTCGCGCCGAGGTTCGCGAGGCGCGCCGCGCCTTTGGCGAGCATCATTGGCCGGTGATCGATGTGACGCGCCGCTCGATTGAAGAGACCGCAGCGGCGATCATGAAGCTGTTGGCGCGGCGCCATGGCATCGCCGAATGATCGGCTGATCCTTGCTTCGGCCAGTTCCGTGCGGGCGCGCCTGCTGCAACAGGCCGGGGTCGATTTTGCCGTTCAACCGGCCGAGATTGACGAAGCTGCGATCAAACGTCGCCTGCGGGGGGAAGGGCGCAGCCCGCGTGATTGTGCCTATGCCCTTGCCGCAGCAAAGGCAGCGCAGGTCTCCACCCGATATCGGCAGGCGATCGTTATCGGCGCCGATCAGATCCTGGTCTATGCTGACGAGTGATTCGACAAGCCGGCAGATATCACAGCGGCGCGCTATCAGTTGCAAGCCTTGCGTGGTCAGCGCCATGTGCTGGAGACAGCGGTTTGCGTGATGCGGGCAGGTGAGTGTCTGTGGGCTTCCGCGAGCGCGCCGCAACTGGTGATGCGCGATTTCACCGATTCATTTTTGGACGATTATCTCGCCCGGGAAGGCGATGCGATTTTGGGTTCGGTCGGCGCCTATCGGCTTGAGGGTCGAGGTGTCCGGCTGTTCGAACAAATCGATGGTGACTATTTCGCGATTCTGGGGCTCCCATTAATCGCGCTGCTCGACTTTTTGACCGAGGTTGGTCTGATCGCCCGCTAGAGCGATTTTTGGTCGGTGTGACAGAGCAAAGGTGAAAGGCATGCGGCGGCGCTGGCGGCGCGGTTTCGGATGGCGGCCAATACGGTGAAGGATTAGGTGTAGGATGTAGGACCGAGTGATGGCAAATCATCGTGAGCGGCGGCGGCTCTAGCGTCCCCGTCGCTTCTTCGCCTTCCGGCCCGCTCTGCGGAGAGCAAGAATAGTCTCCCGTTCGGCCGCCGCGGCGGCGTCGAGTCGGGCCTGCTCGGCGAGCCTCGCCGCTCGAGCCTCCTCCTCGGCCTTGTGTGCCGCCTCGCGAGCCGCAGCCTCGGCAGCTTCCGCAGCCGCTCGCTCCGCGGCTTCGCGCTCCATCGCCTCGCGTCTGACCCTCTCGCGTTCAGCGATCCGGCTGTTTCGGGCTGCGATGATCTCCGATCGAGCCTCTATTCGCTTCAGCCTTTCGGGGTCTTCCGCGATTGCCTGGGCACGCTCGAGTTGAGCCTTTTTCGCGGCATTGGCGGCGCTTAAGCGATCTTTGAAATCAGGCGTCTTCATCAATCCCTTGTGATCACAGGCGCGATTTACTGTCGAGCGCGAAAAACGCAAACCTCGGGCTTACTACCATGACACCGCCCAGAGGGGAGCCGACGGGCTCCGGCCTCCTCACGGATGCCGACATATGGCTCGGTCCGGGGTGACCACCATACCTTCCCGCAGCGGACTTGCACCACCCGCTCCTTGCCGGTCTCTAGCGCGCTCAGATCAAGCCGACATTCGCCATAATATGCGAGGGCTCATATAGCTCAGCCATGGCTCGCGTGCTAATAGAGCGGCATGAAGATCACGGGAGCTGCGCGCTTGGCCGGCATCATGGGGTGGCCGGTCGCCCATTCGCGCTCGCCGCTTTTGCACGGGTTCTGGCTCGAAGAGACCGGCATCGATGGGTCTTATGTACCTTTGCCGGTGCGGCCGGTCGACATCGAGCCTGCGTTACGAGCGCTGCCGATCCTTGGCTTTCGCGGCTGCAATTTGACAATCCCGCACAAACAGACTGCTTTGCAGGTGGCCGATCGGGTCGACCCGCTGGCACGGCGCATCGGCGCCGTCAATACGATCGTGGTGGCAGAGGACGGCAGTCTCGAAGCCAGTAACACTGATATTTACGGCTTTCTCGAAAATTTGCGCGAGTGTGCACCTGATTGGGACCCTCAAGCCGGTGCGGCGGTGGTTTTAGGGGCGGGCGGGTCGTCGCGTGCGGTGATCACCGCACTTACCGATGTTTGCGTGCGCGAAATCCGCATCGTCAACCGCACCCTCAGCCGCGCTCAAGCGGTGGCTGCGGATTTGGCGACCTCTGCCACCCCGATCACGGTTCACCCCTGGGATGGAGTGACTAGGTTGCTCGCAGAAGCGGGGCTGCTGGTCAATACGACGAGCCTTGGCATGGCCGGTGAGCCGGCGCTCGATCTCGATTTGTCGCCGCTGCCGTTATCCGCGCCGGTGATCGATATTGTCTATGTACCGCTGGAAACCAGGCTTCTCGCCGCGGCGCGGCGGCGTGGTCACCCGGTCGTCGATGGGCTCGGCATGTTGCTGCATCAGGGCCGGCCCGGCTTTGAGGCGTGGTTTGGCGCAAAGGTGCGAGTCAGCCCCGAGTTGCGGGTGGCGATCGTCAAGACGTTAGCACCCTGAGGATGATTGTTGTTGGTCTGACCGGTTCGATCGGGATGGGAAAGACCACCGCAGCGAGGATGCTGCGGCGGATGGGGGTGGCACTGTTCGATGCCGACCAAATTGTGCATCGCTTGCTGGCGCCTGGCGGTGGCGCTGTAGCCAAGGTCGAGACCGCTTTTCCCGGCACCCGCCGCGAGGATGGGGGGATCGACCGCAAACGGCTTGGCGAGCGGGTATTTGGTGATCCGCAAGCATTGGCTCAGCTTGAAGACATTCTACATCCGATGGTTGCCGAAGCCGAAAGGCGCTTTTTGGCGCAAGCCCGGGCTCGTGGCGAAGCAATCGCCGTGCTCGATATCCCGCTGCTCTATGAGAGCCGAGGTGCGGCGCGCTGTGATTATGTGATTGTCGTCTCCGCACCGGCAATGGTGCAGCGGCAACGCGTGTTGCGGCGGCCCGGAATGACCGAAGCACGGTTCGCCGCCATTCTGAAGCAGCAGATGCCCGATGCAGAAAAGCGCCGGCGCGCGGATTTCGTCGTGCCGACAGGATTGGACCGGAATCTCAGCCTGCGGCGTCTGCGCGCGATTATCGCGTCGCTGCGCCGCCAAAGCGCGCAAAAAAGCCGTCTCCGGCGCGGCGTAAACCGCAACCACCGGGGGGCCGTGTAATGCGCGAGATCGTACTCGACACCGAAACGACAGGGCTCGATCCGGCGGCCGGGCATCGCATCATCGAGATCGCGTGCATCGAATTGCTGCACCACATCCCGACAGGCCGCGATTTTCACCGTTATGTGAACCCCGGCCGTGACATCCCGCTCGACGCCCATGACGTGCATGGCTTGACCGAAGAATTTCTGGCCGGTCATCCGCCTTTCGAAGCCATTGTCGACGATTTGCTCGCTTTTATTGGGTCGGATCCGCTCGTCATTCACAATGCCGAGTTCGATATCGCCTTTTTGAATGCGGAACTGATGCGGATCGGCCGCCCGGTGCTGGCGCCGACCCATATCGATACGCTGACAGTGGCGCGTCAGCGCTTTCCGGGCGCCCCAGCGAGCCTCGATGCCCTGTGCCGCCGGTTCGAAATTGACCTCTCTGGCCGCGCGATCCATGGAGCGCGGATCGATTGCGGGTTGTTGGCTGCGGTTTATCTTGAATTGATCGGCGGCCGGCAGCCGGGGTTGAATTTTGCCGCATCGGAAGCGGCGGTAGTCAGCGCCATTCGAATCGCGCGGGCGCCGCGCCCGCATGCCCCCTCGGCAGAGGAACTCGCAGCCCATGAAGCGATGTTGGCGCTGATTACTATGCCCTTATGGCGCGCCGGGGTCTGAGCTTTAAGCAGTTGGTGTGGCTGGCGTCTCCGCTTGTGCGGCCATTTGCTGCCGGCGCAACAGATCGGCGAAGTCGATCGGATTGATCAGCAGCGGCGGAAAACCGCCGTCACGGGTGGCATTGGCGATAATCGCCCGAGCGAATGGAAACATGATCCGCGGCGTCTCGACCAGGACGAGGCCGGCCAGCATTTGCTCGGGAGCATTTCTGACGGTGACCACGGCCGCATACGCCAGCTCGACAAGAAACACGGGCTCGCCTTGGGCATTGGCGTTGACATTGATCGTCAGCACCACTTCATAGGCTTCGGGGTTGAGGTTGCGCGCTTTGACATCAACATTGATCGCGACTTCGGGCTGAACCGCCGGTTGTATCAGGCTTTGCGGCGCTCGCGGATTTTCGAACGACAAATCCTTCACATATTGAACGTTGATGAACATTTCCGGGCCGCCTGCTGGCGGCGGCAGCGCATCGGTTTCCCCGTTACCTCTTACTTCTCCCGGCATACCCGTTTTCTCCCGCGAAATTCCCTCGGTGGTGGCTAGCACGGATCATTCGCAGGCGGCAACGTGCCGGTGCTTGGTACATCATACGAGCATCCACAGCCGGATCAGGCAGGCGCTGACAATCCGATGCCGCATGCATGTGCATAAGCGGCGTGGTTACAAATGCGGCATTTCGCGGGTAGATGGCCGCCGCCGCATTTGGAGGATCACACCCCCGACTTGGTATATGGCAATACCGGGTCATCGACCCGGCGAAAATCGCCCTCGATGATTGTCGAGCCGCCTGCGCCAGGACTGAATTTCGTGGAAAACTGCCGAATCAGCCATCGCCGCGACTGCGGTATCAGCAACAGAAGCGCCCCGGTATCGCTGACAAATCCGGGAATGATCAGCAGCAATCCTGCTGCAGTGCGCAATGCGCGATCCGGCAACTGGAGGACAGAAATCTCCTGTCCGGCGACAGCACGCCGGAGCTGCGCAAAAAGCGCCAGCTTTTCCCGCCGCAGGACAGCAATCCCGGCCGCGCCGCCCAATACCAGCAGCAGAAATGTTCGGCCGCCGCCAAGCCATGCCGCGACTTCTAAAGTTGCCCAGAGTTCGAGCAAAACGTACCCGGCGAATACGAATCGGATGCTTGGCTTCATGACGCGCCCACCGGATGTGCTTGCCGTCGCATCGCCGGACCCCTATTTGACGAACAGAGCATGCGAAGGCCGGTCGCCGGCCAACGCCGGCCGGTGGCAAGGCGCGGGAGACGATGGGCGATTTTCAATACTTCGACATCATCCTTTTCGCGATGATTGCCGCGTTTCTGGTGCTGCGGCTGCGTAGCGTGCTTGGAAGGCGCACCGGGAATGAACGCCGGCGCGATCTGTTTCCACGGCGACCGCCGCCGATTTCGGACAAACATGGTATCGACCAAGTGGCGACGGCCAACGGCGTGGACAAGACCATCCCGCGCGCGGACAGTGTCGCCCAACCGGCCGCTACCGTGGCAGAAGGAATAAATCGAATACGCCGCGCCGACCCCGGCTTCGATCCGGCGCAATTCCTCGCCGGTGCCCGGGTCGCTTTTGAGATGATCGTGACCGCTTTCACCAAAGGCGACAAGGCGGCACTGCGGCCCTTGTTGGCCGACGAAGTCTTTCGGCCCTTTGCCCATTCCATCGACAAGCGTGTGGCAGCAAAGGAGACGGTCGAGACCCGCGACCTTAAGCTCGATGATTGTGAGATTGTCGAGGCGGACGTGAACGGCCGGACCGCCCGGGTAACCGTCAGGCTGGTATCGCATCAGATTACTGTCACCCGAGCGATGGATGGCAGCATCGTCGATGGCGATCCCGACCAGCCCGTGGAAAAAACCGACTATTGGACCTTTGCCCGCGATACCCGATCGACTAACCCGAACTGGATGCTCGTCGCCACCAACAGCGGGTGACTTCGGACGTCGTCTCCTTTTGGCGGTCATTATCGTCGGGGTGCTAGCGAATGGCTTGGTACGGGATGCAGCGCCGCCGCGGCTGAGTTTGACGCCTATAGGCTTTGATGCATTGCCGGGCTGGGCGGATGACAATGCGGCAGCCGCGCTTCCAGCCTTCCGAAGATCTTGTTCAAGGCTTTTGAAGGAATCTGGTGGGGCGCCATTTGGGCCAATCGATCGCGGCGTCGACTATGGGCGGGTCGGCGACTGGGCAGAGGTGTGCCGGGCGGCGTCGGCGATAGCAGCAAACGACAAAGCTGCGGCCCGGAAGCTGTTCGAGCACAATTTCGTCCCGATGGCGGTCGCCGATTACGGTGATCAGGACGGGCTCTTTACCGGATATTTCGAGATCGGGCTGAACGGATCTCGCCATCGTCATGGCGCCTACCAGACGCCGATCTATCGGCGTCCGCCCGGTCTCGGTTTGGGACAACGCTATTCGCGGGCGCAGATCGAGGATGGGGCGCTTGCCGGCCGCGGGCTCGAACTATTCTGGGTCGATGACCCGGTCGACGCGTTCTTTTTGCAGATCCAGGGTTCGGGGCGCATCCACCTTGAGGACGGTCGGACAGTTCGCCTGGGTTACGACGGGCAGAATGGCTTCCCTTACGTTGCCATTGGCCGCCTCTTGATCGAACGCGGTGTAATGGCGCGCAACAAGGTGACAATGACAGCGATCCGGGCATGGATGCACGCCCACCCCAAACAAGGCGCCGCCCTGCGTCGCGAAAACCCGTCCTATGTGTTCTTTCGGATCATCAAAGGCGACGGCCCGATCGGGGCCGAACACGTAGCTTTGACCTCGGAGCGCAGCCTTGCCGTCGATCGCAGCTATATTCCGCTCGGCACTCCAGTCTGGCTTAGCGCCGATGAGCAGTTCATCCCTGATATACATGTGCGCCGTATGGTTATAGCCCAGGATACGGGAGGTGCCATCAAAGGGCCGGTGCGCGGCGACCTGTTTTGGGGGGCTGGCGCCGGTGCTGGGGAGCGGGCCGGCGAAATGGACGCGCGCGGGCGCTATTTTCTGCTGTTCCCCCGCGCTGCCGCCGGCCGCCTTGCCGCCGAGGAGGCGCGCCGCTAACCCGCTTCATCTTCATAAAGTCGCGGGATTGATAGCTGTGCAGAGGGCCACTCGCAATGCATTGAGGGACCATTGCGGTAAGACCGGACGTTTTCGGGTGGTTGCGATCTTTGGCTCTAACCGTTTACATGGAACCAACTCTATACAAGTTGATTGGGTTGCAAGCTCAATCGGGCCAAAGAGCCAGCTTTGGTTGAAGGCTGCTATTGCGGAGAAATCCTTGGTAGAGGGAAGAGCGCGGGTGGCGCTGTTTGTGACCTGTCTTGTCGACCTGTTTCGGCCGACAGTTGGTTTTGCCGCGGTCAAGTTGCTTGAACAAGCCGGGTGCACGGTCGAAGTGCCGCGCGCGCAAACCTGCTGCGGTCAACCCGCCTACAATTCAGGAGACCGCGCCGACGCCAAGACGATCGCTGTGCAGGTCATGGATGCGTTCTCCGGTTATGATTACGTCGTCGCCCCCTCGGGATCATGCGCCGGCATGATCCGCCTGCACTATCCGAAAATGTTTGTTGATGATCCGACAAGCCGGGCACGAGCCGAAGAACTCGCGGCGCGTACCTGGGAACTCGTGTCGTTTCTCGTCGATGTCCGCAAGATGGGTGAAGTCGCGGCGCAGTGGCGCCGAGTCGCCACCTATCATGATGCGTGCTCGGGGCTGCGCGAGCTGGGTGTTCGCGACCAGCCGCGCCGGCTGCTCGCTTCGGTCGAAGGCCTGGAGTTGCGCGAATTATTGAATCCCGAGGTGTGCTGCGGCTTTGGCGGCACGTTTTGCGTCAAATACCCCGAGATTTCGGACAAGATGGTCAGCGAGAAGGCCGACGACATCGCTGCGACCGGCGCCGATGCGGTGTTGGCCGGCGATCTCGGCTGTCTCTTGAACATCGCCGGCAAATTGTCGCGCCAGGGTCGGCAGGTTGAAGTACGCCATGTCGCCGAGGTGCTGGCCGGAATGACGTCCGCTCCGCCGATCGGCGCACCGCGCTCGTAGCGATGCAAGCCACCTCGCGTAATTTCGCGGCAAATTCCCGGGTTGGCCTCGCCAACGAGAATTTGCAGCAGGCTCTCGACATCATGACACAGCGCGGCTTTCCGCTGCGCCGTCGCGAAGTCGTGGCACGCCTCCCCGAATTCGAGGCATTGCGGGAGCGCGGCCGCGAGATCAAGGACCACACCCTCGCACATCTCGATTTCTACCTCGAACTCTACGAAGAAAACGTCGTCGCAGCCGGCGGCGAAGTGCATTGGGCGCGCACGCCGGAGGAGGCGTGCCAGGTCGTGCTCGAGATCTGCCGCGCCGCTGGCGCCAGGACGGTGACCAAGGGAAAATCGATGATCGCCGAGGAAATCGGTCTCAACGATTTTCTCGAGAAGAGCGGCATCGCCCCGATCGAAACGGATCTCGGCGAATACATCATCCAGCTGCGCCATGAGCCGCCGAGCCACCTGATCGCGCCGGCGATGCACCTCGTCAAGGAGCAGGTCGCCGACACCTTTCGCGCCGCCCATCGCACGCTCGATCCGAGGCGACCGCTGATCGAGGCGCGAGAGCTTTGCGACGAAGCGCGGGCGTTGTTGCGCCCGCAGTTTCTTGCGGCTGATGTCGGCATCACCGGCGCCAATTTCCTGGTCGCGGAAACCGGCTCGAGCATTATCGTCACCAATGAGGGCAACGGCGATCTGACCCAAACCTTGCCGCGCGTGCACATTGTTCTCGCGAGTCTCGAAAAACTGGTGCCAACCTTCGAGGATGCGGCAACCTTGCTGCGGCTGCTGGCGCGCTCGGCGACAGGACAGGAATTTTCATCCTATATGACGGCGTCGACCGGGCCGCGCCGCCCCGGCGATCTCGATGGACCCGAGGCCTATCATGTCATCCTGCTCGACAATGGACGCAGCCAGATGTTGGGCGGTGAGTTTGCGGATATGCTGCGCTGCATTCGCTGCGGTGCATGCATGAACCATTGCCCGGTTTATGCCGCGGTCGGTGGTCATGCGTATGGCTGGGTCTATCCCGGTCCGATGGGGGCGGTGCTGACGCCGAGCCTGATCGGCATCAAGGAAGCGGCATCCCTGCCCAACGCCTCGACGTTATGTGGCCGCTGTGAAAGCGTGTGCCCGGTCAAGATCCCGCTGCCCAAGATGCTTCGCCATTGGCGCGAGCGCGAATTCGCGCAGAAGCTGGCGCCAAGGGTATGGCGTAATGGATTGTCGCTGTGGGCCTGGGTGGCGCAGCGCCCGGCGCTGTATCATGCGCTCGCTGGCATCGTCAGCCGCGTGCTCGGTTGGGCCGGTGGTCCCCGTGGGCGGTTTCGCAGCCTTCCGTTTGCCGCTGGCTGGACTGGCGTGCGCGACATGCCGGCACCCGAAGGCCGTAGCTTTCATAGCTTGTGGGCTGAACGCGCCAAAACCGCGGGCCGGGGATGAACCGGTCGCGCGAGGTGATTCTGGCAGCGGTTCGCCGCTCGCTAAACCGCGGGCCGCTCGGTGCGGAACGAGAAGCCGAACTCCGAGACCAGATTGCGGCGCATCGCCGCAATCTGGTCCCGGCTCGGGCGACATCGCTCGACCATCTGGCGCAAGTCGAGCTGTTTATCGCGATGGCAGAGGCGGCTCAGGCCACGGTGGCGCGTGTTCCCGCGCTTGCTGACGTGCCGGAGACAGTGACGCGCTATCTCGCCAGCGAAAACTTGCCCGCCGAACTCGTCATTGCACCTGATTCAAGCCTTGACGACATCCCGTGGACAACACGACCCTTGTTGCGTATTCGCCGCGGACGAGCGGGAAAGGCAGACGCGGTCAGCTTGACCCCGTGCTTTGCCGCGATCGCCGAGACCGGCACGCTGATGCTGGTGTCAGGCGCCCACACGCCGACAACGCTCAATTTTCTGCCCGATACGCATATTATTCTGGTCCATGCTGACCAGGTGGTCGCGACCTATGAGGACGGCTGGGATCGCCTGCGCGAGGCTATCCATTGGAACGCGACCGGCGCCTCGGAGCTGCCGCGTACTGTTAACTTCATTACCGGCCCATCACGAACCGGCGACATCGAGCAGCGCATCGTCCTCGGTGCGCACGGACCGCGTCGTCTCCATATCCTCGTCGTCGAAGACCGGCGAGCGGGAGATCATGGCGAAAACGGCGGCTGAGCAGAGGCACCATCACAACGATCGCCGGCTTTGGGCGGAGGCGGTGCGCGACGTGACACCGCTGCGTGGGCGTCCGGTCACGCTTGCGCCATCAGCGCCGACCGAGCCGCCGCGGGGCGAGAGCGGCGCTTTGCCCGCCCCCCATCAAGCCGCGATCGGGCATTTCAGCGGCATCGACCGGGCGAATGCCGAGCGGCTGAAGCGCGGTTTGCGCCCA
This sequence comes from Alphaproteobacteria bacterium, assembly GCA_019238055.1. GTDB lineage: Bacteria > Pseudomonadota > Alphaproteobacteria > ATCC43930 > CGMCC-115725 > AP-15. The sequence goes on along the minus strand of JAFAOB010000170.1, from coordinate 4,166 downwards.
ATCGAGGCGGAGCTCGACCTGCACGGCCTGACCCAGGCCGAAGCGCATCGTCGATTGGTCGAATTTGTCGAGGCCTGCTACCGCGACGGCCGTCGCTGTGTGCTGGTCATCACCGGGCGCGGTCTCGGCCCGGATGGTCCGGGTGTCCTGAAGCGGGCGGTGCCGCGCTGGCTCGGCGAAGCCGGGCTGCGGCGCCGCGTTCTGGCGATCGCCACGGCGCAGCCCCGACATGGCGGCGCCGGTGCCCTATATCTTTTGCTGCGCCGTCAGCGTCGCGCAACGGACGAATTACGATATCTCTAAAAACTTGAATTTGGCTGTCGATCCCTGCAAAAGAGGAGATCATCTCCGGTTGTTTACACCCGATGGCTGACAACACCGATCTGATTCCGTTGATCGAGCGCCTGCGGACGGCACGTGTACTGTGTATCGGGGACGTCATGCTCGATCATTACGTTTATGGTGAGGTCGAGCGGGTCTCGCCGGAGGCGCCGATACCGGTCCTCACCATCGAGCGGGAATCAAAAACTCTCGGCGGTGCCGGCAATGTCCTGCGCAATCTCACGGCTCTCGGTGCGCAAGCCTCGTTCATTTCGGTCGTCGGCAACGACGAGGCCGGTCGCGAGATCGGCCGCCTGCTGGAGGCCCAGGAGGGTGCCGAGGTGCATCTGCTGGTTCAGCCGGCACGATTAACAACGGTCAAGACGCGGTATGTTGCCGCCAACCAGCAACTGCTACGCGCCGATCGCGAAACCGCCGCTCCGCTCGACCCCTATTGCCGGGAGGATTTGCTGCGGCTCGCGCGCGAGCTAGTCGGTCACCACTCAGTGGTGATCGTGTCCGATTACGCCAAGGGCGTCTTGACCGAGGGGGTGGCGCTCGAAATCATCCGCGCTGCGCGCGAAGCCGGGGCACGCGTCGTCGTCGACCCAAAAGGCGGAGATCCCATTCGCTATCGCGGTGCGGATCTGTTGAAGCCCAATCGCCGCGAGCTGGCGCACGCTACTGGGATGCCGGTGACAAGCGAGAGCGAGATCGTTGCAGCGGCGCGCGCCTTGATCGATCGCTGCGGCTTTGGTGGCGTGCTTGCTTCGCTCGGGCAGGAGGGAATGGTTCTCGTCGAGCAAGGCGGAACGGTCCGCGCGCAACGCGCTGAAGTTCGCGAAGTCTATGACGTTTCGGGTGCCGGCGATACGGTGGTGGCGATGCTGGGTGCGGCGCTCGGCGCCGGCATGGCAGCCGAAACGGGCGCGCGGCTCGCCAACATCGCGGCCGGCATTGTTGTGGGCAAGGTCGGAACCGCAGTCGTCTATCCGACCGAACTCGTGGCCTGGATCGATGGCCACGAGTTCCACACCACTGACAAAGTGATGCCGCGCCCGCACGCATTGGATCAGATCGAACGCTGGCACCGCCAAGGTCTCAGGGTAGGCTTTACCAACGGCTGTTTCGACTTGCTCCATCCGGGTCACGTCGCCTTGCTTCGACAAGCGAAAATGTCCTGCGACCGGCTTGTTGTCGGTCTCAACAGCGACACGTCGGCGGCTCGATTGAAGGGCCCAAGCCGACCTGTCCAGACTCAGGCAGCGCGTGCCGCGGTGCTGGCCTCTTTGGCGTCGGTCGATTTGATCGTAATTTTCGATGAAGACACACCGATCGAGCTGATCCGCGCGATGCGTCCACGTTTGTTGGTCAAGGGAGCGGATTACCGGGTCGAGGATGTGGTCGGGGCCGACATCGTCAAGGCTATCGGCGGCGAGGTGATGCTGGCCGAAATCATCCCAGGCTACAGCACCAGCGCGACGATCGCACGATTTGCACGCTCGGCTTGACCCAGCTGCGCAACGGGGTCACATACCCTCGACCCGCATGGCTTCGGGATCGCGCAGACGCCACAGCCGGGCCGCGGCGATCCGGGCAAAACGCAAGGTTACGGCGCGACGCCGTCCGGCGGTGAGAGTAGTGGTTTGGCCTTCACGCAGTATCGACCCCCCAAATGCATCCGCCACTATAATGCCGCAATCCTCGGGGATCAGCGCGATCGGAAACCCGCTTGCCACGGCGAAGTACAAGCGATCGGCAAATTCCCGATAGCTCGGCCATTTTTGGTCGGCGCGAAAATCGGCGACCGAACTCTTGATTTCGACGGCAATTACGTCGCCATGTCGGCCGAGAGCCAAAACATCGGTGCGGCGTCCGTTCGCCAGCGGGAATTCCACGAGACTCGCATAGCCGAGCTGATCGAGGGCGCGGCACACACCGCAGGTGAGCAGTGCTGCATCATTGCGCACGATGGCGGGGAGCGGAGCAGTTGCAAAGATCACGACCGGCGCATCTTACGCGCAGTGAATGGACGAGTCTTGGCTAACCGGTCGGATGCCAGAGGTGGAGAGTATTGATGGCGGTGGCGAGCGAGCGCGGATTCCTACGTCAGGCTTGGGATCTCACTTGGCCCTACTTGAAATCCGAAGAGAAATGGTCGGCGATCGGCTTGTTGGCCGCGATCATCGCCCTCAATCTGTTTTCGGTGTGGCTTAATGTTCGCTTCAACCGTTGGAACAACGATTTCTATAATGCGCTTCAGGAATATAATTGGAGCCAATTCTGGTATCAGTTTGGCATCTTTGGAGCGCTCGCCTTTGCGATGATCGTCGATGCCGTCTATGCGCTCTATCTGCGGCAGATCCTGCACATCCGCTGGCGGCGCTGGCTGACCGACCGCTATTTGCGCAACTGGCTCGAAAATCAAAACTATTACCGCCTGCAGCTGCACCAAACGGCAACTCCCGACAATCCCGACCAACGCATCTCGGACGACATCGACAGTTTTGCGACGATGACGATCCAACTCTCGGTCGGCCTGTTGAATGCCGTCGTCACCTTGCTGTCGTTTCTGACAATCCTATGGGTCCTGTCCGGAGCGCTGGTCATCCCGCTGGGCGGCGGAAAAACGTTCAGCATTCCTGGTTATATGGTTTTTGCCGCGTTGATCTATTCGATGGGCGGCACACTCTTGACCCGATGGATTGGCAATCCACTCGTGCGGCTGACCTTTGATCAGCAGCGCTATGAGGCGGATTTCCGTTTCAGTCTGGTCCGGCTGCGCGAAAATGCTGAGAATGTCGCGTTTTACGGCGGCGAGGCGCGCGAACTCGACACCTTCCGGGGGCGCTTCGCGCGGATCATTGGCAATTGGTGGGGGATCATCCTGCGGCGCAAAAAGCTAACCTGGTTTACCACCGGTTATGCGCAGGTCGCGATCGTCTTTCCGTTCATTGTCGCCGCCCCGCGCTACTTCAACCATGTCATTCAGCTTGGCGGGCTGATGCAGATCGCATCAGCCTTTAACCAGGTTCAAGATTCGCTGTCATTCATTGTGACCTCGTATACCGAGATCGCGCAATACCAGGCGGTGGTGCAGCGGCTCTCGAGCTTCCGCGCGCGGATGGAAGAGACCGCAGCCGCGCGCAACACCGAGCAGCCGCTCGCGATTGAGCGCGGTGGTGAAGGCGTCGAAGTCGACCTTCTGCACCTCGATTTGCCGGACGGGCGCCCATTGCACGACGATCTGGCCCTTAAAGTGAGCCCGGGTGACGCGCTTCTGGTCACCGGACCCTCGGGTGCCGGCAAGAGCACGCTGTTGCGCGCGGTCGCCGGCCTGTGGCCGTTTGGACGCGGTCGGATTCGTGTTGCCGAGCGCAATACCCTATTCCTGCCGCAGCGGCCGTATCTGCCGCTGGGCACCCTGGCCGACGCGCTTGCTTACCCGCGTGCTGCTGCCGAATTGTCGCGCGACAGCCTTGCCGATGCGCTGCGGGCGGTTGGATTGCCGCACCTTATCGACCGCCTTGAGGAGGAGGGGAACTGGGCGCAGCGGCTCTCGATCGGAGAGCAGCAGCGGCTCGCCTTTGCCCGGGTGTTGTTGGTGCGCCCTGAGATCGTGTTTCTCGACGAAGCGACCTCGGCACTCGACGAAGCCGCCGAAATGTCGCTTTATCGGTTGTTGCGCGAGGCTTCGTGGCAGCCGACGATTGTCAGTGTCGGCCATCATGGGACCTTGCGACGCTACCACGACATGATTGTCGATTTGACGCCGCCTGCGGTCTCTCAGGCTGCAGCTGGGTAGGAGCGGAATATTCGATGAGCGACGCCGAGGATCCGCTGCG